>NZ_JBQIKP010000078.1:0-13047 GCF_056796775.1 Schaedlerella sp. | reverse complement strand
ATTAAAAAAGGACTGATTGCGAAAGTCATTGTCTATAAACTTGACCGTATCAGCCGTTCCATTCTGGATTTCGCAACCATGATGGAACTGTTCCAGCAGTACAATGTGGAGTTTGTTTCCTCAACGGAAAAGTTTGATACCTCCACCCCGATGGGCCGGGCCATGCTGAATATCTGTATCGTGTTCGCACAGTTGGAACGGGAAACGATACAAAAGCGGGTGACGGACGCTTACTATTCCCGCAGTCAGCGGGGCTTCAAGATGGGCGGGAAAGCCCCCTACGGCTTCCATACAGAGCCAATTAAGATGGACGGTATCAACACAAAACGGCTGGTGGTGAACCCGGAGGAAGCGGCCAATGTGCGGCTGATGTTTGAGATGTACGCCGAGCCGAAAACCTCCTACGGAGACATTACCCGGTACTTTGCGGAGCAGGGCATTTTATTTAATGGCCGGGAACTGATACGCCCCACGCTGGCGCAGATGTTACGCAACCCTGTCTATGTGCAGGCGGACTTGGATGTGTACGAGTTTTTCAAAAGCCAGGGGACGGTGCTTGTCAACGACGCCGCCGACTTTACGGGTATGAACGGGTGCTATCTTTATCAAGGCCGGGACGTGAAGCCGGACAAGGCGCAAAGCCTGAAAGATCAAATGCTGGTGCTTGCGCCCCATGAGGGCATTGTCCCTTCGGATATATGGCTGACGTGCCGCAAGAAGCTGATGAACAACATGAGAATCCAGTCCGCCCGGAAAGCCACCCATACATGGCTGGCGGGGAAAATCAAATGCGGAAACTGCGGATATGCCCTTATGAGTATCTACAATCCCTCCGGCAGACAATATCTGCGCTGTACGAAACGGCTGGACAACAAAAGCTGCCCTGGCTGCGGGAAAATCATCACGGCAGAACTGGAAGCGGTTGTGTATCAGCAGATGGTGAAAAAGCTGGACAGCTACAAGACGCTGACGGGCAGGAAGAAAGCGGCAAAGGCCAATCCCAAAATCACTGCCCTGCAAGTGGAACTTGCCCATGTGGACAGCGAGATTGAAAAGCTGGTGGACAGTCTGACGGGCGCAAACAATGTGCTGCTCTCCTATGTGAATATGAAGATAGCGGAACTGGACGGACACAAGCAGGCGCTTCTGGCGAAGATAGCGGAGTTGACGGTGGAAGCCATCAGCCCGGAACAGGTCAGCCAGATTTCCGGCTACCTCGACACATGGGACAGCGTATCCTTTGACGACAAGCGGCAGGTGGTGGATTTAATGATTACCACCGTTGCCGCCACAAGCGACAGCTTGAACATTACATGGAAAATCTGACGGGCATATCAGCGCCCGCCAGACCGTTACCTTGTGTAGTCCCTTGTAAACTGTATTTTCCTTTGTATCAACACCACACATTCAACATGTTCACCGTTGTCCAAACCTATACTTAAATCATTTTCAATAATCGGCAGCTTAAACCGAATTGATTTAAGCCACTGCCCCCCCCCTCATGTCTGTTATCCTATTTGTGCAACGGTCGTTGCACTCTTGCTGTTAATTTTGTTATTATTCTAATTCTTTTTCTATTTCTTCAATAGAAGGCAAACTGCTCTGGAACTCCTCTGGCAAAGACTGTGTGAGCTGATTCTGCCAATCTGCAACACCAATCGGGTTCTGATAACCAGATAAAGAATATTCCACTACAGTTTTATTCTTACCCTTAACCAACAAAAGCCCGATTGTCGGTTTGTCATCAGGATGGCACAAAATATCATTTACTATATTCTGATACATATTTAACTGACTGATAAATCCCGGCTCAAAATCACAGGCTTTTAATTCTATCACAACATAGCAACGTAATTTCAAGTGATAAAACAAAAGATCTAAATAAAAATCCTGTCCTCCAACCTCTAAATGAACCTGCCGCCCAACAAATGCAAATCCCTGTCCTAATTCTAATAGAAAACTTTGAATATGTTCTGTTAGTTTCTGTTCTATTTCCACCTCACGTCTTGGCATATCGGTTCCCAAAAAGTCAAACAAATAAGGATCTTTAAATATTTGATTCGCCATATCAGAATCAAGCGATGGCAGTGCCACAGGGAAATTGTTGACTGTTTTTCCAGTACGTTCCATTAATTTACTTTGTATCTGTAACTCAAGTATCGTTTTACTCCAACCACTTTCTATCGTTTTACCAGCATACCATATGCGTTCTTCCTGTGTTTTTAATTTATCCATCAAAGTAATATTTGTCCGCCATGGTATTTGTGCAACGACCCGTTGCACAATTTCATAATCCACCCAACACTGGGCAAATTTTCGCATATACTTAATATTACGTGGAGAAAAGCCGGACATTTCTGGAAAAGCAATTTTCAGATCCTTTGACATACGGTCAATAACCTTTGCACCCCATCCCTCTTCCTCTTGTTTTTTCAAAATAGCCCTGCCAATATTCCAGTAAAGGCAAATCATGCTTGTATTGGCGTTCATTACAACTGAAACTCTCTGCTTCTGAATTTCTTTCTTAATTTCTTCTATAAATTGCAAATAGCTATCACCCATTTCAGAAAGATTCGGAGCAACCGGAAATATCACTCCCTCTTTATCCTTTCCCATCCGCTTGCGCTTATCCATAAAACACCTCCTATATTCCTATTTGCCAATTACCATATTTATCCTATTCTTACATCCACATTTGGCAAAGCATAAATTGTTTTAGGTGCATTTTTAGGCAAAGTCAGTATCGACTACTTCGATACATTACGATTTCTCCTTACATTCAAATTGTATTTCCCCGATAATCTTAAAAATACCTTAATATAGAAATCATTTTATCACCTGTCTTTGGTTAAATATAGACCACGTCCTTAATTCCCATGGAATATAATGCAATCATAATCACACCGTCACTTCATCACCTGCACAAAAACTTTTTATATCTGCACACCACTTTTGAATGTTGGTTTCAATGTTTTGCTTTCCTTCCAAGTGTGCCAAAACATGCCTTTTATTTAATAAATAAACGAAACAAATAACTTCCTGTGCCGTTCTTCGTCGCTCTTCATCACTTAAAAAATTCAAATAATCCATGTCATCCAGACTATTTGTTCTCTCTAGCATATGACTATCGCCATTAAGCACAAGCCTATACATTAGATTCTTGAAATAATCAATGTAATCTTTGTCTCCAATCTGTTGCAAAATCGTATCATCACAGGAAATCTCTACTATTCCCTTTTTATACACAAATGTTGAGAACGCCTCCATCACTCGTCGCATTAAATTCCCAACAGTCAGAGTGTCATTCGCATTCTTGCCACAAGCATAATCATATACAGCTTTCAAAATCTCAGAATATTCGTTTCGTTTTGTGTAACTGAATGGAATAATCTCTTTGTTTTTTAATTCACAACAAGCATATGTAACTTTCTTTTGCCCGTTGCTTTCTCGCTTATATTCGACGCAAACCTCTTCTCCAATTTTTTGAAGATCATATAAACACTGAATATCATGTGTCATCACTAGAATTTGGCTTTCTGGATTGGTTTTAATAATATCGGCTACCTTTGCTTTCAGCAGTGACATAATTCCCACTTTGTTTTCAAAATCAAAACTTGATATAGGATCATCAATAACAAGGATTAGTTTTTTTGAATACCCGTCTTTCGCCTCCTGATTCATAATCAGTTCTGTAAAAAAATAGCATAAAGCAATAATATTTCTTTCACCAACAGACACATTGTTAGGCTTTACTACTTTTCCGTGGGCATACAATACATATTTATCACCTTCAACTTTGATTTCTAATCTATCCTTTGAAAAGAACACAAATCTAAGGCTCTTATTAATCAAACTGACTGCTATTTTTATGTTTTTCTTTCGAGATTTTAAGGTATTCAGTTCATCATTGAGATTTTTGATTTTCTCGTCAGATTCCTTTAATGCTTCATCAGCTTTCTTCTGTTCCCCCAAGGCTTGCTTCCATAACTTAATATCGCTAGAAACCTCATAATGTGCAATGGCCGCATTATCATTTGTGAGATTCCTTTTAAGGCCAGCAACTGTTTTAAGTTCTGCATTTCTTTTAGATTCAGCTTCAATTCTAAGTTCCAAATCCAATATTTTATCTTCAAGATTACCTAATTCACCCAAAAGAATAATTGCATTCAACCCATCGTCTCGTATTTTAACACGTGAACTCACATAATCTTCATTAAACACATGAATACACTGCGTATCCACAAAAGCCATATCTTTTTCATCAAGTAATGTGGCTTGGATTATATCATCAACTACATCCCCTTTTGCCTTACGCACAGCATTAGAAATAGTACTTTTTCCAGAGCCATTTTTCCCGTAAAGAACTGATATTCTATCTTCATTCATAAATAATTTCAGCTCTTTTTCTTCATTAAAAAAGCCCCTTTAAACTTTATCTTTTTTAGCATTTTATCCTCCCATTTAAATCATTTGAAAATATTTGAACGCATTTTTTATTGCATTTTCTTTTTCTTCTGTGCAGTTTGGCCGCTTAACATTTTCGTTCTTTGCCGTATTATAATTCTCACGCTCGATAATACCACACTTTGCTTTAATCTGAGCAATATTCAAACTGGATACTTTCAATCCGTATTTATCAAGCACATACTGTTTAATTTCCGCATAAGTGGCTTTGCTCTCCGCAGCCGTCAAATCAAGCTCGCTCATTTCCAATTCCACTTCTATATTCTGTTTTGTATGAAGTTTTGAAAGCAACACGATACTTTCGACTGTATTTTCATTGAGCAACCGAATTTCCTTACCAACCTCACCATCATAATACACTGGAAAGTTAAAGTTTATCTGCTTCAGCATGCGTCCATTATCCAACTTTTCCGGATAAATTTCAACGCTTTCTATAAAGTCTCTCAAAAATTCCTTCTTTTCAAGGTCCGTCAGCCGGTAATACAGCCTGTCAAAATTCGCCAGGATTTTGTAAAGCTGCTTTGCCGTAATCTGCTTCTCATAGGCTCCGTTTATCTGGCTATCAATATCTGCGATCGTATCCTCCAGTTCAGATGCCTTATCATACAGATTATCCAGCCTGTCCTGCATGTCTTGATACTTGCGGTCATAATGTTTATCGGACACATCCAGCTTATCCAGCATATCCGTCAGCTTCGTCTTCGCCCCAATCACCTGCCGCAAATGTTTCTTAAGCTGTTCCCGCTCCGTCTCCAGTGTGCTCACATCCACCCTCTCCGACATCTTCCGCAGGACAAATTCTTTCCACTGTTCATTCGCCGCCATATCCAGAATCACATTCTCCACTTCCCGGTTAAACTCACTCTGGTTGATCGACGGCTTGAAATCACAGAAATGTTCCTCATCAATTTTCTTCCTGTGCTGGCACCTGTAATAAAAATCATCCTTGTATTCGCCGGTCTTCTTATTCTTCCGCCGCCGGACAGTCCCGGCAAACCCCTTGCCGCAGACCGGACAGATAACCAACCCCGACAACAGGTGCTCATGATCCAGGCTGTGTGTCTTATTCCACTTGACACCCGTTTCCTTCCGTCTCTCCTGCGCCGCCGTCCACAATTCTCCATCAATGATCGCCTCATGCCTTCCGTCCGTGACCATGTAATCCTCCACCTGAACCCGGTGGTATTCATCCCTGGTTCCTTTCACCCGTTCCGTGGTACTCTTTCCATAAGTGATTTTCCCGATATACACCGGATTGTCCAGCACCCGCATGATGAGCCCCCGAGAAAAATAATTCAGTTCAAACTCCCTATTCTTCTGCTTTGCATATCCCCTCTGGTTCAGGTAATTGCAGATAGAATCCGCTCCCATGCCTTCGTGGACAAATTTCTCATAAATGATTTTTACAACCGCCGCTTCTTCCGGCTCCACCATCAGGGTACTTGTCTTAGAATCCAGCCTATACCCGAAAGGTGCCAGCCCGCCGTTCCATTTCCCTTCCCTCGCCTTCTGCTTCCTGCCTTCCATCGTCTGCACCAGGATATTCTCCCGCTCAATCTCCGCCACTGCGGACAGGACAGTGATGGTCAGCTTACCGGAATCCTTTGATGAATCAATGCCGTCCTCCACACAGATCAGGTTCACGCCAAAGTCCTGTATATACTGCAGGGAATTCAGCACATCCGCCGCGTTCCTCCCAAACCTTGACAACTTGAACACCAGTATATAATCCACCCCGTCTCTGTCATCCGCAACATCCCGGAGCATCTGGGAAAATTCCGGGCGTCCAGTGATATTCTTCCCCGATTTCCCCGCATCGCAATATTCCCGTACAATATCCATCTTCTGAAATTCCGCAAACTTTGTCAGCCGGTCCTTCTGGGCTTCCAGGCTGTACCCATCCACCTGCATCGCCGTAGAAACCCTCATATAGATATAACATTTCTTCCTCTTCATCACAAATCCCCCTGCTCTTTCATCTCCACATCCGCATCCAGCATCTTATAATGCTTCAGCGCATCTATGATGAATCCCTCCTTATCTTTCGGGCAGACCGGAACCCTTGCATCCGTTTTCTTTGACACATTGTAGTTCTTCCCCAAGTCCAACCCGTATTTTCTCTTCACCTGGGCAATATATAAAGAGGAAACCTTTGCGCCGAACTTCTCCGAAACATATTTGCGGATCTGTGCATATGTCGCTTTTGCCTCAGATGCCGTCAGCCCCAATTCTCCACAATCCAAAGTGAACACTACCTGCTCATCCGGCGCTTTATCCTCTTTCACATCTTCCTCCCCATAAAACACCGGGAACCGGAAAACAATGCTTTTTATGATCTTCCCATCCGGATGCTTCGGATAAACTTCTATTCTCTCAATAAAAAACCTATACATTTTCCGCCGCTCCTCACAGGACATATGCCCATACAGCTTCCCCATGTGTTCCAGAAGCCTCTCAATCCTATCCGCCGCCTGGGTGCCCTGCTTTGCTGCAGAAAGTTTTTTCATCTTCCTTTCCATTTCGGCCTCTGCCTTCTCAATACGGTCATACACCCGGTCAATCTCTCCCTGGAATTTTTCATAATCTTTATCATAATCATCATCCAGAAAGTCCAGGTTATCCAAGTCTTCCCCCAGTTTTCTCTTTTTCATCTCCTCTGACCGTATCGTTTTCCTCAGCTTTTTCAGTTCTGTCTCCAGCCTGTCCATAACATCCGTATTTTCCAGATGATGCAGCACCCTCTCCCGGAATACAGGAAGCATTGTCAGGCCGCTCACTATCTCAAAAACCGCGCCGTCCACTTTCTCCTGATTATAGGTATGGCTGAAATCACATACCCGGCCATTGCATTTCCTATTATTATTACAGCCATAATAGTAAAGAGTTTTGTAATATCCACCATGATTGTGGTTGATGCTCTTATTCTTTTTTGCAATCATCCCACTGCCACACTTCGGACATTTGACCAGCCCTGACAAAAGACTGATCCGCTCCGGTTCTTCTGTCTTTTTGCTGCGTCCCTTATGCCTCTCCCTCTTCATCCTTACGAAGTGCCACTGCTCCGGCGTGACAAGCGGCTCATGGCTCCCGTCCACTACAATGACATCCTTTTTCTTCTGGTTTCCTGCTTTGCAATTGGTCCGACGGTTATAAAAAATCTTCCCGCAATAGACCGGATTGTCCAGAATCGTCCCTACCATATCAAAAGTGAATGCCCGCTGTTCATTTCTGACAGTTTTCTTATAACCATGCTCATTCAGGTAGTTGACCACCGAATTGACCATCATCCCCTCCTGCCTGTAAAGGCTGAAGACCATCCTTACAAGCTCCGCCTCCTCTGGCTGAACGACCAGCTTCTTATTGACATTCCTATACCCGTATGGAATCGGGCCGCCTGGCCATCCGCCTTCGCTTAGCTTCTGCATCTTCCCCGAAAGGAACTGCGCCGTAATATTTTCCTTCTCAATCTCCGCCACAGCCGACAGGATAGCCATGGTAAGCCGCCCTCCCTGCGTGGAACTGTCAATGGCATCCTCCACGCATACCAGGTCAACCTCGCAATCTGTAAGCAGCTGCATGGATTTCAGCACATCTGCCGCATTCCTTCCAAACCTTGACAGCTTGAACACCAGAACAAAAGAAATCCCATCCTTTTCGCATACGATGTCATCCAGCATCTGCTGGAACGCTGGTCTGCCCTTGATGCTCCTGCCGGATTTCCCTGCGTCACAGTATTCCCCGGCTATTTCCAGTTCCCTGTAATCAGCATATTCCCTCAGCCTTTTCGTCTGCGCCTCCAGGCTGTACCCTTCTACCTGAGCAGCCGTGGAAACCCTCGTGTAAATATAACATCTCTTTTTCATTTTTGGTTGCTCACTTTCTGTTCGTATATCTGTTGCAAGAACAACTATATCGGATTTCCAGTAATTTGTCAGCGCCCCAAAATAACTTTTTTTATTTTTTTCGGCCGCTTCCCGAAATCTCCGGCAAGCACAGAAAATATATCACTGTTTTTGCATACCATGACACAGAAAATGCGCCGATTATCTCAAACATAACCGGCTGCATCCATCATTGTTCCCTATTCTCTTTTTCTTCTGGCTCCACGGCTTCAATCTCCTCCAGAACCTCCCGCCCGTATTTTTCTATCATGCGCGCTAAAAATTCCGCACAGCGCTCCATTTTCAGCATCACACCCCGATCTGGCAATCCGACATCCAGTTTTATGCTCTTCTGATCATTCATTCAGACACCCCCGGCTTTCTTTCTGGAGGTCTATGTACCCTGAATCCGATTTTTCCGATTTTGAGCCAAAAAAATTCGCCCCATACGGGGCGAATAAAATATTGTCATAATCATGTAAGTACCAACGCTGGATTTTTTATCAGAATATCCACCAGCTGCTTATAAACTGCCCTGTCCTGAACTTCCATGATGGTCGTTGTCTTTTTCCCGGCATCTTTGGAAGATGCGCCGCAATGGTAGATTTTCTCGCTCCGCTTTCTGTAATCCAGGATGATATATCTGTCATGCATCGTGTTATTGGTCCTCTTAAAATCTATCAGGATACCAGGAAACTCATTCCTAAAATCATTCAGATCTGCCCGTCTCAAATGGCTTTGCTTATTGTCTGAGAATACTGTAATCATAACACCCGGATTTACATTCCTCAGATGCATGATAGATTTAATCCCTATGTAATCATCAATGATAAAAATGCTGTTTTTTGCTTTTGCATAAATTCCCTGATATGCGGCATCTGCTTCCGCAAGCTGGCCATTCATAATCAGGAACTCTTTTCCAGTGTCTGATGACGCAAAATTCTTGAATATTTTGGGCAGATCCGATTTACGGAGCATCTCATCAGTGATTTTTGCAATTGCGGCAGTATTTTCACTGGTCTGAATAGCAAGCCGCGCAATGTCATCCGTTCCAATCAAGGCACGGTTTTCTGAAATATAATCTTTCATGCCCTTAAAGATGCGGATTAAGGCTTTGCTCTGAGCAATCGCCAAATCGCCTTTAAGAACGGTCATAAGCATATAAATACCAGTTTCTGTAAAAGCATATGGAAGTTTTCGCGTGCCTCCCCAACTTGATGTCGAATTTTTCGACATCAAGTTTTCAAACTCTGGTTTCGTCAGCTGAAAACGAAAATCATCATCAAATCTTTCACTGTTATTTTTTACCTGCTCATTAAACCGTCTTGTTTCATACCCATATATCCGAGCCAGATCCACATCCAGCATCACTTTCTGCCCACGGACAATGTAGATTAAATTCTCAACCGTCTCTTTATCCACAATGGCAATTTCATTTTTTGCTTCGCCAATATTTTCCATAATATGTATCGCCTTTCTTGTAATAATCAATCTATTCTCAAAACTTCTTTTATTTTTTTGTTCTCCTGACTGTCCGAATTCATTCTAAGCAATGCCGCAATATTTTCCGTTGTGCTGTCATCCATCAATGCCGGGTACTCTTTTATCAGAGAATCCAGCTGGGCAATGACCTCCCCCACATCCAATTCCTGCCTTTTGATGCTATCTATTTTAGCATTTGAAAGCCGGTTCAGTTTCTTTTTCATGCTTATATAATCCATCAAAATGCCCAAAATCAATTTCCGGGCCTCTTCAACACTAATATTCTCCCTCTCACTTTGTGAAGTTTCCATAGCATCCGAAATAACTTCAGTACTTATCGGGCCAGCAATCTTCGTATCTGTAAATTCCGGGGCAGATACTGCGGTCTTTATGTTTTCCCTATTTTTCTTTTGTTTCTTCCCATCCTGAACAGCCAATATCAGCTTATTTTTCACGCCGGCAATTCCGTTTTTTGCCTTTTTCCCTAAATTAACAGCAGTTTCCAAGACTTCTGAATTCTCAGCCAAAAAAGTAACAGTAGTATTTATGAGATTCAAAACAGACGTTATAGCATCCGTCGTTGATTGGCGGCTCTGCACCTCAGCCATACGTTCCTCATGCGCCATTTTCGCCAGTTCATATTCATAATCAGTATCCTCTACCTCTTCCCACTCAATAATATCTGGATTTTTATTCTCCGCATTACGTGTCTGTCCTATTACCCTATTAGAATTTTTCTTCGACTGTACCAGATGATCCCCATCTTTAATAATTGGCCTATAATGCTTCTCGCTCATACAACCAACACCTCATGTTCCATTCTTCTTTCACATTTACATTTTTCCGTTCCGGCAACTACAATAATGCGACTATCTTCATTATTCCTCTTAACATATGACAGTATATCAGATTTTTCCGCAATTTTCCACAAAAATAAAGGCCGTCCACAGCACCCAACACGCCATGAACAGCCTTCATTCCGAAACCATATCCTTTTATATCTTCTCACAGAAATCCAACGCGATCCATCCGGCTCCGCTCTTCAGCTTCCCCCATCCCGCATCAGACCCTGCCCCGGCCTTCACCTGCACAATGGTAAAGCAGCCCTTTCCGGTATACCTCCCCGTCCTGGGGGTATCCGTCCCGGCGCCTTCCCGGATATTCAGGTCCGCAACCCACACCCACACCATGAACGGGCAGGCCGCATCCGTCATACCGCCGCCATCTGCTTTCCCATAGACCACATTTCCATTCCAGTCAAACACCAAGTACCCTGGGTTCCCGTCCGCACACTCTTTCGCGTTCCCCAGCTCCTTAAAAGCCCCTTTCTGCGAGCCGGCATCCGCCCAGGACTTCCGGACGCGGTACCAGCCCCCAGCACCACCAGCGGAAGGCTCCCCTCCGGCCATTCCCAGGATGCCCTCCAGGATGGCAAGAATCTTCTCCCCATACCCTGCCCCCGCAGCCCATCCCTTCCCGGCCGGGTTCTCCTTCTGCCCCAGCCACTCCACATACTCCGCGCATCCCCTCTCCACATACCGGAACCGGGGATCCACGCACTCCTTCACCAACCCCTTCCTGGAAGCATAGGCTTTCAGATGCTGCACCTGCGCCCGGATCCCCAGCAGCGGCGTACCAAAGGAATTCCCCCTCATTCCCTTCCCCGTCACCCCCATGCCGCAGAAATTATTCTGCAAAAGAGTGACCGCAGAGCCGGAAAAGGTAAAATTCCCCGTCTCAAGGCAGGACTGCGCAAAGGCAATGTCGCCCCTCACGCCCTCCGCCTCCCCTTCGGAAAGGTACAGCGGGATCATGTCAAGGACAGACTGCACCACCCCCGGGTTCCTCGCCCTGACATACGCCGCCATCTGCCCCGCCGTCGCCACGGCCTTCCCCATGATCCTCATATAGCCGTCCACGCCGGAAGCCGCGCCCTCCATGGCCGCCCTGACCTCCCTGCGGAACCCGTCCATGGTATACCCCATGCCAAGCTGCCCCCACAAGTGCTCCGGATCCCCGTGGTTCGATGCGATCCCCCGGGCGCAGCCCTCCCTGTGGCTGATGACCACGCCATCCTCCAGCGGGTCAAGCCCGTACTTCCCGCAGAGCATGGCGAACAGCCCCACCGCCGCCCGGTAAGTCCTCTCCGCCACCGCCCTGGCCGCATCCACGTCCAAACAGGTAAAATTCGAGCCTGCCGTGTACCGAATACACGCGGACTCACACATCTCCACCCCGATATGGGTATTGTTCCCGCTCCCCCTATTACCGGAGCCGCAGTGCCACCCCCGGTGGTTCCAGGGCAGCGTCTGGTACACCGTCCCGTCCTCCCCGTCGATGAACCCGTGGACGCAGGAACCCCCATGCGCCGGGCTGTCCCAGGAACGGACGAACATGGATGCCCTGGGCTGGGGGCAGCCCACGGAATGGAGCATCAGCCCCTTCACCGTGATCTTCCGCCCCGCCGCATAACAGGGGTTCCTTGTCAGAAAGCTCTCCACAAGCCTCACGCTCACTCGTCCCCCTTCCCGTCTTCCGCCCGGCCATGGAGCTGTGCCAGGACGTCCTTCAGCTTCTCCGGCACCGGCAGCCCCAGGTGCGCCGCATTCTCCACCAGGCTCACGCCCTCATTGGAGATATAGAAGAAGATCACCGCTGTCCGCAGCACACAGCCGCTGCCGATGACCTGCACGTCCAGGACGTTAGCCATCCCCACCAGCAGGAAGATAAGCGCCTTCTTCGCAATGCCCCTAAACCCCACCTCGCTGGACAGCTTCCTATCCGCCACGGCGCACAGCACACCCGTCACATAATCCACCGCCACGAAAGCCACCAGGGCATACAGCAGCCCGTCACAGCCTCCCAGGAACCAGCCGAGCCATCCCCCGACAGCCGCAAAAACCATCTGTACCGTGTTCCAGAATCCCTTCATAACGAAACCCTCCTTCAATGAATTTTTTGTATGATAAAAGGCCGCCCGCCCCACGGCAGACAGCCCCATATCCAGATAACATTTTATTACACACCCCTGCACATCAGGGCACGCCCGTCACGCCTCCTCCGTCAGCGTATAGGTGATCTTCATGGTCTTGTTGGCATCCTTCATCACCGCCGAAGCCAGGTGTAAAACGGCGTTTTAAAATCCCCAGCTACTGCAAATATACCGCAAATTAATTTCTTAAACATAAAAAAGTAACCACAGAAATATGCTGTATTTTCC
>NZ_JBQIKP010000077.1:10147-13878 GCF_056796775.1 Schaedlerella sp. | reverse complement strand
TCCAATGCAGCGAATACCCTTGCGAAAAATACGATCATATTGACGATTTTGATTCCTTTATAACACATCGAAATCGAAAATCCGATATGGAAAAGGCCAAACGCCTTGGAATAGACGCTTATAATGCAGAGCAGGCGGAAAAGGCCAACATTCTGGGGATTTTCCTATCCCAATATAATGATGGCCGTAAAAAGACACTCTTTTGCGTAGCCGTCAACCTGCTGGAGTTGCAAGAACTGCAAACGGTACTTAAAGAAATCGACCGTCAACCTGATATGGAAACACTGACGCTCAAAGAAAAAAGCGCTTTTGTTGCTGGATTACTACAGGATGCAGCGGCAACGAAAAATATTGATTTAAAGCTACACAAGAAAAAGAGATAATGTATTTGAAAAAGCGCCACATCACTATCAGTTAGCCAAAATAAATCTATATTACTTAATGCGAATTTCTGTTTGAAGTATCAAAAACTATGGATATAATGATAGATAGGTGGTGATAAAATGTTTAGAATAGGTGAATTTTCAAAGCTGGTGCAGGTATCTATTCGTATGCTTCGCTACTATGACGAGGTAGGACTTCTGACACCGGCAGAGGTTGACAAGTGGACGGGACACCGACTGTATTCAGTAAAGCAAATACCGCGTCTAAATAAGATTCTGTATTTGCGGGATAGTGGACTAAATGTTTCGGAAATTGCGCTTGCCCTGACGATGGACGAGCAATCACTTCTTGCACAACTTGACAAAAAGCGCATAGAGATAGAAAATGCAATACAGACCGAACGAGAAAAACTGCGGAAGATCGAACTTGCAAAAAGTGAAATACAGGGTGGTAAAGGAGAACTGCACTATAACATCTCCGTTAAGTCGATCCCCGCGTATCAGGTGCTATCCTTGCGGAAAGTTGTACCAAACTACTATTCCGAGGGCGACTTATGGAAAGAACTTTCTACTTTTACAGGTGCGCAAAAAATAGAAATAACGGGCAATACATTTTCCATTTATTACGATACAGAATTTCGAGAGACAGATGTTGATATTGAGCTATGCGCCCCGGTAAAGAAAATGGGAAAGACAAAAGAGCCGTTTTGTTTCCACATGACAGAACCAGTCCCGTATATGGCTTGCACAATGGTTTATGGCGATTTTGCAAATATAAAAGGTGCCTACCTTACCTTTGCCGAATGGTTGCAGACAAACAGCGAATACAAAATGTCTAACCCGATGCGCCAAATCGTGCATAGAGGTCCGTGGAATGAGAATAACTCTGAAAAATATTTGATTGAGCTTCAGATTCCGCTGGAACACGCATGATTGTATAGACTTTGAAATGTCCTGCTAAAAATGTAGGGCGTTTTTTATTTTTCCCTATTGCATCTCACATGATGTGAGGTCTTATACTGGTTTTACCAACAAAAGCAAGGAGGAAAAATATGACCTATCAATTAAAAGCCATTGGCAAAGTAAAAAATGATGAAAATGGAACATTTATTCAGTTAGAGCCGGAGTACATTCCCGGACTGCAAGCCTTAGAGGGCTTCAGCCACATCAATGTCCTTTGGTGGTTCAGCGATTGCGACAACGACGCAGACCGGAATGAATTACAGACAGAACAGCCCTATAAAGGTGCGCCCGAAGTCATGGGTGTATTTGCAACACGATCTCCTGCGCGTCCGAATCCTATTGCATTAACAGCGTCCGAAATTATTAACATTGATTTCAGTAACGGCATGATTCGTGTTACATTCATTGACGCAAATGACAATACGCCCGTGCTTGACATCAAGCCCTACACTCCGAGTTTTGACCGAGTTGAAACGCCTGGTGTTCCCGTATGGTGCAGCGAATGGCCGAAAAGTACAGAAGAGTCCGGCTATTTTGATTGGGGACAGGTATTCAAATTTTAAGAGGTGGCTTATGAAATTACAGGATTATGCGCAGAATAAGCCTAAGTCATCGGGGATATGTGGGTGTATCTCATTGAAAATGGCCGCATGGCAAAAGTAGCATTTCGCCTTTCTACTGCCTATCAAGGCAACCGACTTATGACAGAAGCGCTGGCGAGAGTAGCTATCTTCTGTTTTGAAGAAACAGAATTTCAATCGCAGCCAATCTAAATACTACTGTTGAAATGGGAATGTCCCATGCGGAAGGTACTGCACAAAACCTTTTCACTTATTTTGCAGGCGGCCTTGTCCAAAATATTCCGGACCGGCTGCAAGATGGTTTTGTTAAGAGAGAACTCTCGGCAGGAGAATACATCGTTTGCAGAGTCGAAGCAGAAAATTTTGAGAATTTGGTGACGGTAGCTTTGGATCAGGCCAGCAAGTACCTTTTTGGTACATGGTTGCAGCACCACAGTCTGGCCACAGAGCCCTTCTCTGCAGAGAAGTATTACAGAGATGCGGAGGATATGGCCTACATGGAAATTTGGGTTAAGCCCCTGTCGCTGAAAAATAAAAGCTAAGGAGGAAAATAGGGATGGATTGGAATTCGCTCTATTCAAAAGGAAAGAAGTTACTTTCGTAAGACAGTCAATAACCATGTAAGCAATCTGCGGAAGAAACTGAAAATCGCGCCGGATTCCCCGGACTACATCAAAAGCGTTGTTGGCGTTGGTTGAACAAATAATGAGGTTTGATTTTCTTGACACATAAATACTACAGGTGTAAGATATATGAAATAAAAGGTATTGTATCTACAGACGCAATGGAACATCCAACCGTACAGGTGGAATATTTTCATGAGGATGGAGGCAGATATGGAAAGGAAAAGGAGGCAGCCTTGCAAAAGGAATAAAAAGCGTATCCACATCGCTGCGGCTGTCCTGTCTGTAACCGCAGCATTTGCAGCAGTCTGCGGGATTGTTTATTTCATGAGGGGCAGCGGCCGGGAGACGCCGGAAGAGCTTCTTGTCAGATATATGGAACAGATTGGGCAGCAGGAATATGAGGAAATGTACCGGATGACGGATCCGGCCCATTCCGCATATACGGACAAGGAAGCTTTTATAAAACGGAATTCTGCTATTTATGAGGGAATAGAGATTGAAAATATCCGGGTCGAGGTTCTGGAAAATGATAGAAATAATAGCAGGGAACAGGATAACGTAGCTTACCAGATGTCCTTTGACACCCTTGCCGGCAATCTCCGGTTTGAAAACGAAATGCAATTTACAGATACGGAGGATGGATATAAAATCATTTGGCATGACGGCCTGATCTTCCCGGAGCTGGCCTCCGAAGACAAGGTGCGTATCGAATCAAGCCCGGCAGAGCGGGGGAAAATATTGGATCGGAATGAACGGATGCTTGCCGGGCCTGGAACCGCCTCATCAGTGGGACTCGTACCTGGAAGGCTGGAGGATCGGGAAAATGCCTTACATCAGTTATCCAGGCTGTTGGACATGGATCCGGAAACAATCCGGAACTGTCTGGACGCAGCCTGGGTGACGGAGGATTCCTTCGTTCCGCTCAAAACGGTTCCGAAGGTCAGTGAGCTTGATCTGATGGCGCTGGATCCGGAGGAAGATGTGCTTGCGGAGAAAGCACGGCAGGATGTGCTGCTTGCCATCCCGGGTGTCATGATCAGCGACGTGGAGGTGCGGACATATCCATTCGGTGCTGCAGCCGGGCATCTGACCGGCTATGTAAGAAATGTGACCGCCGAGGATCTGGAGGAGCATGCGGGGGAGGGTTACAACGAAAACAGCGTGATCGGCAAAAGCGG
>NZ_JBQIKP010000077.1:3835-10047 GCF_056796775.1 Schaedlerella sp. | reverse complement strand
GCAGCTCCAGGAAGCTTTGTATCAGCAGTTCCAGGAAGATCCAGGCTGCTCCGTTGCGATGGATCCCTGCTCGGGAGAGGTACTGGCACTGGTCAGTACACCCTCCTTTGACAGCAATGAATTTATCCTGGGCCTGTCTGATGCCCGGTGGAATGCCCTCAATGAGGATGAACGAAAACCGTTGCTGAACCGTTTCCGGCAGATCTGGTGTCCCGGGTCTACGTTAAAGCCGGTCATTGCGTCCATCGGTTTGAAAACAGGTGCGGTCGATTGGCAGGAGGACTTTGGAAATGAGGGGCTGAGCTGGCAGAAGGACGCTTCCTGGGGAGACTATTATATAACGACGCTTCATGCGTATGAGCCTGTGACCATGGAAAATGCTCTGATCTATTCGGATAATATTTACTTTGCAAAAGCGGCGCTGGGGATTGGTGCAGATGTATTGGAACGAGAGCTGAACATCATGGGGTTTGGGGAGCAGATTCCTTTCGAGATTGTGATGCCCCCATCACAGTATTCCAATACGGAGCATATCGAATCGGAGATTCAGCTTGCGGACAGCGGCTATGGCCAGGGGCAGATCCTGGTCAACCCACTGCATATGGCCGGCTTGTATACAGCGTTCTGTAATGGGGGAAATGCATTGAAGCCGCGGCTGGTATATGAAGATGAAGCTGACATGGACGCGGGCAGCAATACCGGTGCTGAAATCTGGCTTCCGCAGATTTTTTCGGTGGAAACTGCAGCGCAGGTTCTGGAAGGCATGAAAAAGGTGGTGAACAACCCGGAAGGAACCGGCTATGCGGCACATCGTGGGGACATCGTGCTGGCCGGAAAAACCGGGACGGCAGAGATCAAGGCATCTGTGGAGGACACTGAAGGGACAGAGATCGGCTGGTTCGCCGTATTTACCGCAGAAAAGGACGCGGAGGATTCACTGCTGATCGTGAGTATGGTGGAGAATGTAAAAGAAATCGGAGGCAGCGGGTATGTAGTCAGTAAAGACAGGAACGCGCTGGATGCATATTGGGGGAGCGGACAGTAGGTGGTTTACTGTCCGTTCTAAAACTTCCGCATAAATGGGGGCGGCTTGTTATGCTTTGAAATATGATAAAATTTTATCCCAATACGCTTCTAAGGTTTTCGGATCGGAATTGAAGATTTCGTGCTTACTCCCCTTTACCCGGATAAGCTTTGCATCTATACGTTTCCTTCTGCATAATTTTTTCACAAACCGTTCCTGTTCCTTTTTAGAAACATAGGTCTCGTTTTCTGCCTGAAAAATCCTTGTGGGGCAGGAAATCCGACGCCATGCTTTCTTTTGAAGATTACGGTTTAACCGGTGCGACTGCCAAAGCCACCCATAGGAGGCTGCGTTCATCTGAAATAACGGCTCCTTGCTGCGTTTTTCCTGATAATACAGGAATCTGCATTGAGAAGCGGACGCACTGTCGGCATATTGCTCCGTTCCATCATAAGGGTGGTTTCCCGGCAGATAGCGTTCTTCCCCGCCGGCCATACAGAACACCTTTGCAATGAGGCATGCCAATGGCCAGGGGGTCGGAGCAGTGTTTGGGCGTATCATTGGTGAAGAGAGGATAAGCCTGGAATAGAGCCGGGGATCCTGCGCGGCTGCACATGCGGCGATTCCGCCGCCCATAGAGTGGCCGTACAGGCATATGGGAAGGCCGGGAAATTCCTGTGCCGCAATGCGGCTTACGAAGAGCAGATCCTCTACATATCTTTTATAGTCATCAATATGTACCAGAGAAAAATCTTCAGTATTACTGCATAATCTGTAGCTGCGGCCGTGTCCGCAGTGTTCCGGCATGAAGACATGATACCCGCCGCGGAGAAAGTAATAGATATTTTCCAGATGCTTATCGGTTGTCTCCGTATAGCCGTGGGACAGGATGACAATCCCCTGCGGATGGTCTGCAAGGCAGCGCAGGTAAAAAATCTTTTTTCCCTTTTCCCGCTCACAGTAATTTTCAGTTTTCCTCTCTGCAAGATAGGGCAGAACCATCGACTCCATCCTTTCCGCATATTTTTCTGCCGGTATGATCAGATTATGAATTGTTCTTTTATCCATTTTATGAATCTCCTTTGTAACCATTTGCACAGTTACCGTAGATCCTGGTTGATTTTGTTTTCATCATAAAACAGGAATACAATTCCACCTAAAAAGCAGAAGCATGCGGCTGAAAATGCTGCAATACGGTATCCAGTCCCCGATGCATTCCCAATTGTAGAAACCGCTGTAAACAGGAGCATAGAGAGGCTCTGGCCCAGCTTAAAGGCAAAAGTCCTTGCGGCATAGAACATGCCTTCCCGGTTGCTGCCGCTGCGCTTCGCATCGCTCTGGGCAATGTCGGCGACTACTGCCTGCGGAAGGATTCCAAAGACCGCCATGGGCAACGAAGCCGCAATCATAAGGAGCAGGCCCTGCGCATTGGCGGAAATAAACGAGATCCTTCCAAGGAATCCGGTATAAAGATAGGATGACGAAAAGATTACAAATGCCACAACTATCAGTTTTTTCTTGCCAAGCTTCGGCGCCAGCTTATTGATTGGGATATAAAATATCAGTGACAATGCCGTCATGCCTACAAAATAGAGCGTGGTCATTGTTTCCGGAAGCTTCAGCAGGCTGGTGACGAAAAACGGAAGGCCTGTCTGGAACATGGTAATGGCAATCCAGTACAGGATGTCTGAGCCTACGAATTTCCGGAATTCTCCGTTGCGGAATGTGGAAACAAGAGAAGAAAACGCAGTATCCTGTGAAGGGACGGTACTGACATATTCTTTTTCGCGGATGGACCAGACCGGTATCTGCATGCAGAAAAATGCGATGACAGCCATAACTGTGAATGTTGTGCGGATAGCACCTACACGGCCTAATACCGGGATCAGGGCTCCCCAGATGACCGGCGCCAGATAGGCGACTGCGGTTCCTGCAATAAAAGTAAAAGAAATTACAGTGGAAATATTTAAGCGTTCCTGCTGGTTGTGCCCCAACTCCGGAATCAGGGCATTATACGGTGTACAGTAAGCTGTAATTGACAGATAATATACCAGTACCATTACGAACAGGAAAATGGCATTGGCCCAACTGTTCCTGTTGACCGGGGACCAGAATATCAGTACGGTAGACACAGAAAGAGGCAGGGCCGCCCATTTCAAAAATGGGATTCGCCGGCCATTTTCAGAAGTACAGCGGTCTGAAAGCGATGCGATCCACGGATCTGTGAATGCGTCAAAAAGCCGTCCGAAGGCAGTAATGCCCCCGATTACCGTAAAGATTCCGAGAATAACCAACCCCTGGGGAATAAACAGCGGCTGTCCCTGTGCCACAGACACCTCATCCGGCTGATAAAAGTATACCAGCCAATTAGAAATCAGACCAGACAGTAAAGACCATCCAAACTGTCCGGCTGCAAAAAGCCATATTTTACCTGTAGATAGTGATTTCATATGTATCCTCCTTGTTCCCTCTATGTTATCATTCTTTTGCTGCCAAGCCCTTAAGGAGCAGATTGCCCGCAATCTCTACCTGCAATGCCAGGCCGACCCGCTCGTCAGATGAAAGGATGTGCCCATTTAAGGACAGCTTCTGCATCAGACTTATCAGCGTATGTGTCACGGAAAAATATATTTCATCTGCTGTATATGAAAAGGCCAGGCTTCCGTCCCTGAGACCCTTTTCCAGAGCATTTGTCATATAAGGCTTCAGATTCAGAATGTATTCTTCATATTCGCCCAGCCGTTCTTTTGAAATGTGATATCTTTGGACAAAGATATCAAACTCCTGGAGAAATTTCAGAAATAGAAGTTCCTCCTGGAAAATCTCTGAAAAGATATGGAAAATACATTCCATCTGTTGGAGTCCGCTTAGTTTCTGATATGCGATTTGGGACAGGGACTCCAGATATTTCCCTGCAACCTTCTGCCAGTATGCAATCCCTGCCGAGATCGCAAGCTGGGCTTTGGTTTCAAAATAACGGTAGATTGTAGCTGGTCCGACACCGGCGGCTTTCGCAATCTCCTCCACTGATGTGTCTTCAATCCCTTTTTCACAGAACAGCTTTAGAGCAGTGTGAAGTATCTGCTGCGTGCGCCGCTCCATCTGCTGTTTCCGAATCATAGATTCTCCCATAAAGAATCTCTCCTGTCTGTCTGGATTTTATGATAGTTATACTATCACTTTTTTTGATTAATGTCAATGAAAGTTGCTTTTTCTATACCTGCATGATAACATTTATATCAAATCAGCAGAAAACATCCTGAAAAGAGGAACGAGAGATGAATGAACAGATATATGGTTATATCAGCAGTATCGTAACTGGTCTTGTTACAAATGGGATACAGGGGATATTTGACTATATTACAAAAGAAAACCTGCAGGACAGGATTACAAATGTGATTGAGACTGCACAGGAGATATATGAAAAGGAGTATCAATGCAGTAATAGCAGTCTATTTATATGGCAGAAAAACATTGAGTTTTATACGCAGTGGTTGATGGAAGGTTTCCTTCCAAGAAAGGATGTATTTCCCCCTGTCCAGTATGGTGAAAAGGCGGACAGTATCGTTACGCCGGAAGAAGTGGATTTTATTTACCGCCATATGGATAGGCTGGTAAAGAATGATCCGGAACTACGAAGTCTCCATGCCTCTATCGTGTGTGATGATATATACCGGATGTTGGAGGGAAAAGAAAAGTCAGAATGTAACCAGGATTACTATGGTTATGTCAAAAGCTACGGAAGTGTATTGTTTCTGCATAAGGCAGAAGACAAAAGGGCTATTACTTTGAAGGATACATATGTCAGGCCGGATTATGATATTGCACCCCGCAGTTCCATGAGATTATGGGAAAGTCGGCCAGATATTGAGAAGCTTCTGGCTGAGTTTCCGGCGGATAGGAAAAACCGTGTTATGGTGATGGAAGGTGATGCTGGTGTAGGAAAAAGCAGCTTGATTTCACATCTTGCTTTCGGCAATGAGAAGGCCATGCAAGAATCCGAAAACGGCATATTTGACGGATGCGCAATGTTTTGTGTCCGTTTGAGGAATCTGACTATGAGCAAAAAGTTTATAGAAGCACCGGTTAAGGGCATTTTGGGAGAGCTGGGATTTGAGACATATGAAGTGTTTGCAGAAAAGGCAGGGAAATCGGTCTTATTTCTGGATGGATTTGATGAATTATGTATGATTGACGGAATGACGGACTTTGCGGAGCAGATTTTGAGTGAAATCATCAGAGGATTCTCGGAAAGCCATATTATCATAACAACGAGGCCCAAATTTATAGATGTATTAAAACTGAAAGAGGAGGGAATCGGCACCGGCATCGCCTATGTATTGTTAAAGCATTTCAATGCACGAAAGCGGGAGGAATGGATTGAAAAATACCGGAAGGTGTGTGACCGGGAAGAATTTCCGCGGCTTGATCGGATCCTTGGGATTGAGGACGATTCTTCGGATGGAATCTGTGATACCCCGTTGGCTCTATATATGCTTGCGGCAGGGAAGATTACGGATGAGGCATGGGATAATCCATGGGTCTTATACCATCAGATATTTTCTGTGGAGCTGAGCAACACGGAGTATAACAAGCTGTTTTCAAGGGATTCCTATACACATATGATTAGCAGGTATAAGGATGTTTTGTATCGGGTTGGCGCTGAGATTGCTTATAAAATGTATGCGACCGGGAATAAGAAGCTGTATGTAACACAGGATGATATCGGGGAAATCATACGCGGCCTGCAGCTGGAATCAAAACAGACAGGGCAGATTGTAAGACGGTGTTATGCGCTTTGTAATTATTGGAAAAATGATGGTAAAAGAGGCGTTGCTGAATTTTATCACAATAATATAAGAGATTTCTTCCTGTGTGAAAAGATATTTTATGAGCTTGAAACCATTTATCAGTCTTTTGATGAAGAATGCATGAGGGATGAGCAGAAGCGTAGTACGGTCATTGAAGCATTTATCTGTGCTTTCAGCCGTCTGTTTGCTGATTCAGATGTCAGTGATAAGGTATCTGAGTTTATCTATTACAGATCTTTGTATAAGATGTTATCTAACGAGGAAGAAGAATTTATCCGGCAGGAATTAAAGTACCAGTTTTTAGGTTATTTTTTTGAGAAGATGTTCTTCCATGGTGCGGTTCATGATTACCGGTATGATGGGAAACGCAGCCTGTT
>NZ_JBQIKP010000077.1:0-3735 GCF_056796775.1 Schaedlerella sp. | reverse complement strand
CCTTTTTATTATAATGAAGAAAAGAGGTAATACAATAGAGGATAAGGAGAACAATAACAGTATGGACAGACTAAATTTATCGGACAATATTATCCGGCTAAGGCGCGAGCGGAGGATTACCCAGGAGGAGCTTGCAGACTTCCTCGGAGTAAGTAAGGCGGCAGTATCCAAGTGGGAAAATGCCCAAAGCACACCGGATCTTATGCTTCTGCTCGAACTTTCTGCCTATTTTGGCACAACGATAGACGAGCTGATCGGGTACAAAGCAAAGCTCTCCAAAGAGCAGATCCGCTACTTCTATGCGGAGCTTGTAAAGGATTTTGCCAGGCTTCCTTTTCATGAGGCCATTGAAAAGACCCGCACTCTGGCCCACAGGTACTATTCCTGCCATGCCTTTTTGCTGCAGCTTACTGTATTGTACCTGAATCATTACATGCTGGCAGAGTCAGAAGAGGAACAAAAACAGCTTTTGGAGGAGGCGGCTTCATGGTGCGACCATATTCTGGAAAGCTGCAGCGATGTAAGCATATGCAGTGATGCTTTGGTTTTGAAGGCTGGCATCAGCTTATGGCTTGGGAAAGCGGCTGAAACGATAACTATGCTGGAGCCTTCTTCTGACCCCGCCCGTCTTGCAGGGCAGGACGGAGCCATACTGGTCCAGGCATATCAGATGGCGGGGGAACATGAGAAGGCAAGAGGTTATATCCAGGCAAGGGAATGGCTGGATATTCTGAACCTGGTCAGTGATGCCGCGATATCCCTGGCTTTATATCAGGATGACATAGAGCGGTGCAAAAAGACAGTATGCAGGATCAGAAATGTAATGGAAGCCTACCTGCTGGAGAAGCTCCATCCCAATCTTGCTGCACAGTTCCATTATCAGGCGGCAGTCATGTATGCAGCGGTCGGGGAGGAGGAAGAAGCGCTGAAGGCCCTCTTCCTTTTTGAGAAATGTGTTGACGGGCTCTTACGGGCAGAGAAGGTTGTACTCCACGGAGATGAATATTTTGACCGTTTAGACGCATGGATTGAAGCCCTTCCATTGGGAGAAATGGCTCCAAGAAGCAGGAAATTCGTTTTTCAGAATCTGCAGGAAGCATTCAGCCACCCGGCTTTTGAGGCTCTGAAAGAGAATGCTGATTTCCAGAAAATACTGCAGCATTTTGCAAAAACTGACACATAGAAGATTGGCAGATGCGAAGCAGCTACAGAGACTGCTCTCGTAAAACAGGAGGAAAACAATGCTTATTATCAATCATTTGACGAAACACTATAAGGGCGGCAGCAAGGGCGTCACGGATCTGAGCCTTCATGTGATGCCGGGTGATATCTGCGCATTCATCGGGCATAATGGAGCCGGGAAGACAACAACGCTGAAATGCATTGCCGGGATCCATGGATATGATGCGGGAGAGATTCGGATCGGAGGAATCAGCCTTCATGATGACCCGCTTGTGTGCAAACAGATGACGGCATATATTCCGGATAATCCGGATCTGTATGAGTATCTGACAGGCATCCAGTATCTGAACTTTATTGCCGATATTTTCAAGGTTCCGGCAGAAGAGAGGAAGGAACGGATCAAAAGGTACGGGGATGAATTTGAAATAACGGAATCCTTTGGGAATCTGATTTCTTCTTATTCCCATGGTATGAAACAGAAGCTTGCTATTATATCTGCGCTGCTGCATGAACCAAGGCTGTTGGTTTTGGACGAGCCTTTTGTGGGGCTTGACCCGAAAGCTTCCGTTATTCTGAAAGAGAGGATGAGGAAACTTTGCGCCGGCGGGGGCGCCATATTCTTTTCCACCCACGTGCTGGAGGTGGCTGAGAAGCTTTGTAACAAGGTAGCGATGATCAAGGAGGGACGCCTGATTGCCGAAGGCACCATGGAGGAGGTTGTAAAGCAGGGCAATACGCTGGAGTCCATTTTTATGGAGGTGGTAAATAATGCTGGCGCAGATTAGGATTATGGCCAGGCTGGAGCTATGTAATCTCCTTGGCATAAATATTTTACGGTTCACGAAAGATAAGCGTAAAAAGAAGAGGGCCGTAATGCTTTCTGTCCTCTGGATACTCCTGATTATTATGCTGCTATTTTATGTGGGCGGCCTTTCCTGGGGACTGGTGGAGATTGGAGCAGGAGAAGATGTTCCGGCTTATGTCATCGCCATATCCAGCATGCTCATTTTTGTATTTGGAATCTTAAAGGCGGGAAGCATCATTTTCCGGAGACAGGGATATGATATGGTAGTATCCCTGCCTGTAAGGAAAGGCGCAGTAGTGCTTGGACGGTTTTTGCGCATGTATACGGAAAATCTGCTGATGGCTGCCCTGGTACTGCTTCCGGGGATTGCAGTGTATGCATGGCAGATGAGGCCGGATGTGTCATTCTATCTGTGTGCGTTTCTTGGGATATGGTCAGTGCCGTTACTGCCAATGACAGGGGCGATCCTTATTGGGGCTCTGGTTACGGGAATTTCTTCCAGGATGCGGCATAAAAGCCTGGTAGCGTCAACGCTTACGATAGTATTTGTTTTTGCCATTATGTATGGTTCTTCGCGTCTTACGTCAGTGGAAGGGATGGAAAGTCTGGAGATTATGGAGGAACTGTCCGGAATGATTTCGGCTATGCTTGAGAGATTCTATCCTCCGGCTGTGCTGCTTGGGACGGCGATTGTAAATGGGGAAATCAGCCGGTGCCTGATGTATACAGGTTTATTTCTGTCTGTATTTGCCGCGGCGGCGGCGGCCGTATCCGCCTGTTTTCAGTCCATCTGCCGGAATCTGTATACAACGGCGGCAAGGCATGATTATCAGATGGGAGATTTGAAAGCAGACTCGGCGTTGGTTTCCCTGTGCAGGAAGGAATTCCGACGGTATTTCTCATCGAGTATTTATGTATCCAATACGATCATCGGACCGCTTATGGGCTGTGTCATATCGGGGGCGCTTCTTTTTACAGGCCCGGCGAGGGTGAAAGAGCTCCTGCCGGTTCCGGTTGATCTGGCAGTAATCGCACCGTTTCTGCTGGCAGGCACTTTTTGTATGATGACAACTGCAGCCACATCTGTTTCCATGGAAGGGAAGGAGTGGTGGCTTGCCAAAAGCCTGCCGCTGCCGGCACGGACAGTCCTGGACGCAAAGCTTTTGATGAATCTGATCCTGATTCTGCCTTTTTACCTTGTGTCGGAGGTTTTCCTGCTCCTTGCATTAAAGCCGGGATTACAGGATAGCTTCTGGATGATGGTGATTCCGGCGGTGATCCTGCTGTTTGCCTGTGTATACGGGATTACCGTTAATCTGCATTTCCCGGTTCTGGATTGGGAGAATGAGGTAAGCGTGGTCAAACAGAGCGCTTCAGCCGTACTTGGCGGCATGGGCGGGGCTGTCCTTGCAATCCTTGGCGGCGCGGGCGCCTGTCTGGTTCCGGAAGGATATTCCGGGGGATATCGGGCTGTTCTGTGTGTGCTGCTTCTGGGGATAACATGTCTGATGTATCGAAAGAATAACCGCATAGATTTGCGGGAACTTTGAGCAGAACAGGACTGATATCTGACATCATGCAATATTGTATATGGGAGCTGTGATGAAAAAGGGCATAGGGTGAAAAGCCTGATAAAAAACAGTGTGGTATGATTTGAGCATCAAATAAAGGAGGTGCCGCAATGCACGCATGGGAAACTATAGACCAGTCATTGAATTATATCGAGGAACATTTATCAGGAGAAATCT
>NZ_JBQIKP010000076.1:0-14353 GCF_056796775.1 Schaedlerella sp. | reverse complement strand
AACTTTCCCCTTTCCTTTTTTACTATTGTATCATCTTTTTACTTTGCAAAAAAGTTTCTTACGCAGCAAGCTGCGGGGAATTAAACCCTGAGAGATTAAAGCCTTGCATTGTTAAAGTTTATCATTTCCAGAGTATTTTTGCAATATGTATTTTGCAAAATGCAAAATTTTTAGTTACTATATCACAGTTTTTATCTGACTGGAATCAGTCACTTCACCCACATAAGCAAAAAAAATCAAGACGCGAAGCATCGGCAGACGGCTTTGCCGACTGTTTTTGCGCATGTGAGTGAAATGACTGTGAATAGTAACAACAATGCAGTAACATGATTTTTTCGTATTGACAATTTTATGATGTATTGTAATAATTGAAGTATAAAACTGCTGAACAGATCCTGACCGAAACAAAAACGCAGAAGGAAGTGTACTCTATGACTTTAAATAAATCCACTCTCTCCGAACAAATCTACCAGATTCTCCGCTCAGATATCCTGAGCCAGCGAATCCCTCTGGGGACGAGGCTGACCCTCAAAAATCTGAAGGAACAGTTCGGGGTCAGCTCCACTCCCATCCGTGAGGCGCTCACCCGGCTCACGGAAGAAGGGCTGGTCAATCATTATTCGAATATCGGGGTAACTGTGATCTCCCTGACGGAAAAAGACCTGACAGAGCTGTATCAGTTTATGGGGGATTTGGACCGCCTGGCAATCCTGTATTCCGCGGAGCATCCGGCCCAGGAGCAGATCTGCCGGGAACTGGGAGGGGTACTCTCTGTTACAAATGCCATTGAATCGAAGGACGCCCTGCTGCCGGAGGATATCCCGGGATGGATCGAGCATTCCGACCGCTTTCATCTTATATTCTACGACTACTGCAGGAATCAGAGACTGGCCCTGGCAGCCGAAAAATTGAGAAGCCAGCTTACGATCTTTTCCAATGTTTATGAAACGGAGCCGCAGCCCCAGAGACAGATCAACCAGATGCACTCCCGGATCTGGGACGCATACCGGAGGAAGGCTTATGCCCAGGCCGGGGATCTGATGAAGCAGCATCTTGAGGATTCCTTGATTTACGCAAAGCAATGCTTGGTGAACTGATTGCATGACACCGCATCTTTCTCGGCCGGATGCCTTGCAGCAGGGCGCAAGGCACCGTGAGCAGTAACGAAAATATTTCCAACTGTACGGTTGGATGCTCTAAAGAGCCTCCAACCTACTCATCCATTCATACATCATCGAAATCCTAATTGAACAATCAGTCCCCTTTTTATACTTCAAGCCCCTGCTCCTGTTCATATTGAAAACATGCCTCGCGCACCCATTGGCTGGCAGAAGCCGGATTGTCCGCAAAGGATGTCAGCGCCGTCAGGAAAAATGCCATTTCCTGTTGATTCTTTCCCCACGCCTCTTCGAGAAAGGATAAGGCCGCCTCCAGCATAGACTTTACCTGGGCGTTCTGCTTCTCATGCTGCCTGACCTCCCGGCCAAACTGCTTCTTTATCTTATCAAGATCCTTATGCGGCGCTCCTGTATCCGGATTTTTTTTATACTCAGCCAGCGTCCGTATGGCCGCAAGGTACTCTTCCCTCTCTCTTGCCGTTATACTGTTGGCCGCGGCGCGTTCCCGAAGCCGCTCCCGAAGCCGGTCCGTCTGTTCCTGCAGCAGCAGGGATACCGGAAGTCGGTCCTCTTTGACTCCTTTTTTCATACTGCCAAGCGCCCTCTCCACCATCTGCAGGCTGCTCTCCCGGCTGGCTGACTTTCGAAATCCTTCCCCCAACATTTCCAGGATCAGGCCCAGGATAGAATACCGCTCATCCCTCTCCGCCCTCTGCGACTTTTCGATCAGCTCCTGACCTGCCTTGCCCGACAGAATATCCGCAATCCGGTAATCTGCTTTGCATTTCCGATATAGGCCATAGGAAATCCCGAATTCCTCTGCGATCTCCTCATCTGTAATATACTGTCCGGTCAGCCTCCCGGTGATCTCAAAACCCTTCTCCTCATACAGCCGCGTCGCCGTCGATAAGTCCTCCCATCCCCGGGCCGTCACGTACCGCATCCCTTCCTCCATGGAACGGACGGAATAAAACCACTGCGGATGCGTCTCCAGAAACATGATTACAGCGGCATGGATGCCCTGCTGAAAAGCGTATTGCTTCCAAATCGAAATGTCTTCCGTAATATCCATCCGTTTCAGACGGTCCATGACGGCCATGTCAAATTCTTTTACCGATCTGCTGTACTCCGGCCGGCTGCCTGCCGTGACCACGACCCAGCCCTCCGGCACCTGCCGATTGCCCAGGGTCTTGTACCGCAGGAACTGGCGCACCGCCGGCTCCAGCGTCTCCGGGGCGCAGTTGATCTCATCCAAAAAAAGAATCCCTTCCTTTTTTCCGGAATCCTCCATCACACGATATACGGCGGCAATGATCTCGCTTATCGTGTATTCGGAAACACAGATCTGCGTCCCGTCATGATCCCGGGCTTTGATCACAGGACGTCCCTGCGCGCTCTGCCGCGTATGGTGGCGCATGGAACCGGAAACAAGAGCGAGATCCAGCTCCGACGCGATCTGCTGTATGACTGCGGTCTTTCCGATCCCGGGGGCGCCTGTCATAAAGATGGGGCGCTGCCTGGAGACGGGAATCGTATACTCTCCAAATTCATTTTTATCCAGATACATCTCAACCGTTCTTATAATCTCACCCTTCGCTTCTCTGATGTTCATGATTTGCCTCCTTACCATTGATTTGTTTTCGCGCAGACAGAATCGCATCTGTTATGATTCGCCATGCCTTGTCCTTTCCGCAAGGCGTCCGGCCGGTAAAGCAGCGGCCTCAGTCCTCCCAAAGTGTTCTCCCCCGCCTTTCATATACTGTGTGGCAGATTGATCAGGCGCACAGTATGTATATCAATAAATATACTATATTATACTAAACAAACCAGTTGTTTTCAACCTTAAAATATAATAAACTATATTTATCAATATATAGAGGAACGGATATGGAGCATTATAATTTAGATCAGTATAATTTTGAAAAAATCGGAATGGAATTAAAGCGTTTGAGAACGGAGCATTCTTACACTCAGGAACAGATTGCGGGGGATCTGGGCTGCACGGTGTCCTTTGTCAGCAATATTGAAAACAACCGCGCAAAGCTGAACCTGCGCGTCCTGATGTATTATGCCAGGCTATGCAATGTCACGGTAGATTCTATTTTAAATGCGGGACAGGAGGAAGAAAAGCAGCAGGATATTTCCAGCGCCCGGGACGCCGAGGCGCTCAATATCCTGCATCAGTTCCCGCCTGAAAAGCAGGAGAAGATCATCCAGGTTTTGAAATATATCAAAGAGCAGTGTGTTTGACATTCTCGAAAATCAAAACTTGTTGACAGACAACACTAAAATTAGCCAAAAAGGGAGGTTATGTGTCACACTGGTGGCTCTTTCCTCTCTTTTATTTTCTATAAGGAGATACATATGCAAACTTACACGGTTGAGGAAGCACGAAGGATTGCCATGAATTGTGCCAAGCAGTATGATAAAAATCTAAATAATCAAAAATATATAATCATGCTCCGCCGCAGTACTTCGTCAGAAGGCATTCCTCACACTTTGGATTCCGCGCCGTACAGATGCTCCTGCCAAATGTGATGATCTGGATATTGTACAGGATCCAGTGGTCCTTCGGCAGTTCTTTCATCAAATCCTGCTCAATCTTTTCCGGTTCGGAATTTTTCGTCAGCCCGATTCGGTTGGAGATCCGCTTCACATGCGTGTCTACCACCACACTCGGGTCATGATAAATGTTTCCCCGGATCACATTTGCCGTCTTACGCCCTACTCCGGCCAGGGAGGTCAGATCCTCCAGGCTCCGCGGCACTTCCCCGCCGAACCGGTCCTGGAGCGCGCGCATACAGGCAATGATATTTTTTGCCTTGTTGTGATAAAAGCCCGTAGGCTTGATGTCCTGTTCCAGCTCTGCCAGGTCTGCCTTTGCAAATGCCTCCACGGAGGTGTATTTCCGGAACAAATCCTGTGTCACGATATTGACGCGCGCATCCGTACACTGGGCGCTCAGCATCGTAGCGATCAGAAGCTGCCAGGGTGTCTCATAATTCAGGTAGCAGACATACTCCGTGCCGTACTGTTGATCCAGAATTTCCAAAATTTCTTTCGTACGCTTTTTCATCTGGTGATCCTTTCTTATCTATATACCGTTATATGTTTTCGTTCGGATAGCGCAGTAAATGCGCTGTCCTGTGCTGAGTATACTCACGGCCGATGAAATCTGCCGTGAGTATCGCGCCAGTCGCAGCCGCAAAGCGGCATAATTCCTTATGCGACTGTGCGCATCGCATTATACTGTGCGGCAGATTTATCTGACGCTCAGTGTAATTACTGCATATCGCTCCATAACCTGCTCCCTGCTTCGGATTCCGCCTGTCGCTCCCATCCTTTCAATGCAGATGGAAGCCCCCGCATTTGCAAAACTTCCGCATTCCGGCAGTGTCTTCCCGCGGCTTAGCGCATCCAGGAAGCAGGCTGTAAAGGTATCCCCCGCGCCGGTCGTATCCAGACAGCGTGCATGGGGATAGGCCGGGATCCAATACCGCTCTGCTTCTGTTTTGATAAAGCTCCCCCTCGCCCCGGCCTTCAGAACGACACATCCCACCCCATATGCGAGAAATGCGTCCGCGATCTCATCCTCGTCATATAAGCCGGTCAGAAGGCTTGCCTCCTCATAATTGGGGAAAATATAGTCCAGCAGCGGCAGGCTGCTTTTCATGTCTTCCAATGTCTCGCCGTTCTTCCGTTTGGTCATGTCCGCGCAGAGGATCAGGCCATTTGCCTTTGCCCTGGAAAATAATACGGCCAGGGCAGCGTCATCGAATGCCGGAAAGACAAAGATGCTGGCAAAGCAAAGATATCGTCCTCCCGCCAGAGCCTCATCGGAGATATCCGCCGGATCGAGCTTCCGCAGGCTTCCATTCCGGGACGTAATAAAATGCCGTTCCCCGGAAGCATCCACCAGAACAAGGTTCACTCCTGTTTCCAGAGAAGCTTCCGCCTGCAAAAAAGACGTATCCATCCCGGCATTCCTGCAAAACTCCTGGATATAATTTCCGGCGTAATCTGTGCCGATCTTGCTGACAAGCCGGACAGAGGCGCCGAGCGCAGCAAGCACCGCGGCCTCATTCAGAGCGTCTCCTCCGGTATGCATGGCTGTATGATCGGCAGACACTGAACCGGTCTCAAATACGTCTGCCGAAACCGGCTGCGCGAGCACATCCAGGATGGACGCGCCTATGATAATGAAATCCGTTTTATGAATCATGGTATTGTTCTCCCCGTTTCCATGCCTAAGATGAAATTATTCGTTTGTTTCCTTCATCCACCTTGCAGGCCAAAATATCCGCTGATTTGCAGCCTTGCTTTAAAGTAACCGGACTTCTGTACTCATGCGCAAATATACCGTATTGACCGGGGCGCAGTTTTAATGCTTCATTATACAAATGCAGTGCGGAATCGGTAAATAAATCAAATTGAAATCCTGATGTTGGATCACCGATTATCTCCTTGACCATACTTTTTCCGGCAGGTTGACTTATGAATTCATAAACAAACACTTTTCTGGGTTCTATTAAGTCTTCATTTTCCAGCCCCATTTTTTTATCCTGTCACTGTCTCTATTTTGCGCAATGTACTCTGATAAAATATACAGATTATTTACTTTGGACGCAAATGTATCACTATGCGTACTCAAAATCAATTTCATTCCCTTATTACTGAGTCTGTTCAAAAACTTCACAAACTCTAATTGTTTTTTCCCGTAACAGACATTTCCTGTAATTATTCCACCCCCAACGCAGCCAGTGCATCGCAAAGGCGCCGCCATTCCTCCAGCAGTTCTTCCCGTTTTTTTTGTCCTGCCCTGGTAATGCGGTAATATTTTCTTGTGGGGCCCTCAGAGGTCTCTCCCTCATACTGCTCCGGGGATTGTGCAGCCTTCCCTGCACAATCCCCGGAGCAGCGCATAAATGCCGCTCTCCTGTGTACCGGGAAAGCTCTCGTGAATCCGGCGCAGGATCTCATATCCGTACAGGTCCTCGACGGACAGGACATGCAGCAGGCACAGCTCGATCAAATCCTTTTTTAACATAGGGATACCCCCGCTCCGGCCAGGCCCGCAAGGCCGATGGCGCTTAAGCTGACGGCGCGGGAAACCCACCAGCCGGAGGACAACGAGCCAAGGTCCATGCTGACCAGATTCGCAATGACCAAAACGCATTCCACCAGGACCATAAGCCCCATAATATACAGGGCGCGCCAGCGGCGGTCTGACATCCGGGCCTTGACCAGGCCGAACAAGCCGGTCACTGCCGCGGCAGTGCCGGAGATTCCCATGGTCCAATATGCAATCCTGCCGTACCATGCCGGCGGCAAAAGCTCCCAGATTCCCGTGATCAGCCCTGCCAGTACGGCAGCGGCGGCAGCCATGATCAACAGCAGGATGGACAGCATCAGACAAAGCCCTTTGGGAAAAGGAGCTCTTGCTGTCTCTTTCCGTTGCGGCCGAAAACAGATCAGGGCAATCGCCGTCCCTGCGGCAAGCAGGATGGACATCAGCCCCAGCGGGTATTGGTTGAATCTTGCCCGCAGCAGCAGGTATTCGGGCAGCAGCAGGCAGAAAGCCATCAGGCCAAATGCCGCCAGCCAGCGGCGGTACACCTTCGGCTCTGTGAGAAGGCGGGCGGCTTCCAGCGGCTCACCCAAATCCTGTATCCATGCATCGTCATTTCCTGGCAGGCGCTCGGAAAACAGTGCTTCATAGTCTGCCAGCACTTCGTCTGCCTCCGGTTTCGGCAATCGCCACCGAACAAAATTCCTCTTTTTCATTTCCCTGATCCATAAATGCTTCCCAATCTGACACAGCCAGACGAACAGGCTGCATTCCTCCCGGAAGCTGTCAATATATTTTAACGCCTGGCAGAATACCTCCTGCGTGAGTTCCTCCGCAAAATCGTCCTTCTGGCACAGATAGAATATATTGTGTGTGACTTTAGGCGAAAGACAAAAGCAGAAACAGCAGCATAAGCACAACCGCATAACAAAACACAGGGGCGGCGGGAAGTATAAATGATCCCGCCGCCCCTTATCAGAATCCCTGTATCATTTTTTCAAACGCATGATATGCCCGCCATAAATAATTCATAAAAGTCATCTTCTCCGGCCAGCATCGGGGAATTTTCTCCGCCGCCGTTGGTGCTGCGCTTCATTGCGGCGTGAAATTCCTCTCCGGCACAGATCAGGTCCATCTCGTAGATTTCATATCCCAGCTCCCAGCATACCCCGCAAAATGCGGTAAGCGGCTCCTTTGCCTGCCTGGTATCCAAAAACCTGTTCCTGACCTCCGGGTCACGCAGCGCCTGATTCTGCAGTTCATCCAAAATCGTCACAACATCCATTCTCTCTGCCCCCGTTTTCTCAATTTTCCTCCTGCATATGTGTTACGTGTATACACATGAACGGTAAAATCTGCCACCCCGCCAAAGCATATTCCACAACACACGGATATATTTCGGTAAAGTTTCTCGCCCATAAGTATAATTTATTGTTTCACGAAAAGAAATGCTTGTCAAGTGGAGTGCCAACCGCCATTGACATTTTTTTCCATTATCAAGTATAATAGGTATTGCGCTGAAGCGCAAGCAGGTCACCAATTTTCTACCGAAAATTGGTGACAAATTATAATAGATTGCAAGCACGGCACACAAAACGATAGTCACAGGACACATTCCTGATCAGGCATGCCCTGTAACAAATCGAAAACTACAAGCGTACAGCATGACAGCCTGCAGCAGAAATTCTATCCATCATGAGGTACATACAAATGAAAAAGAGCATACATCTGCTGAATCAATCTCTATCTGCAAAAATCAGGCGCACTTGTGAAGGAGATTTCTTTTGCTCCATGCTCCTGCATAGGAATCGGAAACGGATCCTGCGGACAACTGCCGCACTTCTCTTCACCGGCCTCCTGTCTGTTTTCGGATTGACGGCGGGCTCTCTGCGGAATGTTGCGGAGGCTGCGGTTCCGACTCCGAAATTCACAGAGCCTTCTGTTTCCTCCCAGGACTTTTCCTATATGGCGGCCACAGAAGCACAGGATTCTCATTCCGGCAATGCTTTGGAAGGATCCTCTGCAGAATACGCCCTGTCGGCAATGTCGTCTTCTGCTGATTCCGAATCCACCTACGAGGATGGCAGCATGGCATGGACTCTGTCAGAGACAGCCGCGCCGGAAATGCAGACACCGGATCTGGATTTCCTGCTGTCCGTTGTCAGCAAAATTCCCGGCGGCGAGGAGTTCTCCTGTTCCCAAACGGAGCTCCTGTTCTCACCTCCGGCGGAAACAATCCGGGACATCCTCGATGTGTTTGAGGAAGAAGGCCGCAGGATCGGGTTTGTATTGCTGGATCTCCATTCCGGGAATTATGTCAGCTTTGATCCGGATTACAGCTTTTACAGCGCAAGCACCATGAAGGGGCCTTATGTCGCGGCGCTCAATAAATTCAGCCCGGAGGCGGTTGATGAATATACGGAATCTCTGATGGAAAATACGATCGGCTGGTCCAGCAATGAAGATTATGAAACTCTGCATTACTTATATGGAAATGATGTGATGTATGATATGACGGAATATACCTCCGTTTCCGATTCGATCGTTGATGATTACAACTGGTATCCTTACCTGACTCCAAAAGAGCTGACGCAGCTTTGGATCGGGACTTATTTTTACTTTTTTGAAGATACGAATGAAAATTCAAACTGGTGCCGAAGCCTTTACACCGACACCGCGGAATCCTTTATCGGATCGGCCCTGGGGGAGGGCCATACGGTGTATACAAAGGCCGGCTGGTATTCTGACTGGGAGGATATCGCCCGCAATGACGCCGGGATCATTCGGGCGGGCGGCCATGACTGGATCCTTACGATCATGTCGGATGCCTTTGAGTCCTATGACGAACTGGAAGCACTGGCCGCCGCACTGGATGAAGTCCGCAAGCTTATGCCTTACGGCGAACTGGAGATTGCGGAGGCCGCGGACTTTTCAAAACCATAATGCTGTACATAATCATGGCACCCTACGGTCAGACCGTCCGCTCCTTCACCTGGCTCCTCACGTCCAGCAGGCCGGATTTTAACAGCACCGGACGAAGTACGTTGTAGAGAAACGCCACAAGAATGGTCGATACCACCGCATTGACAAATGTGGTCGCCGTGCTCCATTTTGCCAGCACCTCCGCCATCTGCTGGGGCTGCCCCAGGACGTACTGCTTATAAAAATATCCCACCAGCGGGTCCGCGATCACATTAAATCCAAGCCCCGCCACCGAAGCGATCACGCTCCAGCGGAAAATGTATTTTTTATCCGTGCTTTCGTTGATCTTCGCCGCTCTGTGGGCCACCAGGCCGACGATCAGCCCGATGCAGAGCTTTAAGACAAAGGTCTTTGGCGCACCCAAAATGTAGACTGGATCCATGATATCCGCAATCGTCATACCCACCGCGCCGGCCAGCCCTCCGTAAACTCCTCCCAGCAGCAAAGCCGCCAGTACGCAGAAGGCATTCCCGATGTGAATGGACGTCGCGTCGCCGCCCGGCATGGGGATCTTGATCTGCAGGAAGGTAAAGGATACGAAGCAGAGCGCCGCCATCAACGCAGTCTGAGCGAGTTTCAAAATGGTCTGATTTCTCTTTTCCATGATAGATAACCTCTTTTCTTCTTCATCTCGTAACTATTTATTTTTGAATTCTTTCCTATCCTATCACTATGGTGACCACATGAAAATGACCATTTTTGTTATTTTTATACAGGCCAGTTCGGATCAATCCTCCTTCATCCCCTTAAGCAGGTCCAGGTCTGACTGCCGTACCTTGATATTGCTTTCGAACTTCTCGCCTTCCGGCGTTTCCACGGTGATCGCGATCACAGTCCCCTCCCGGATGCCTGCCGCCTCCACCGCCTTGATAAATGGCAGTACTTTGGGGTGTGTATCGTTAAACTGCTTCCATGCCATCTGCATTTTAAATAACTTTTTCGGATTCATGGCCATTGTTCTCTCCCCTTTCTAAAAAACATTGTGTCTGTTTAAAAACTGTCTTAAAAAATGTGTCTATCCTGCGGCAGTTCTACAAGTCAAGATGTGTCACTTATTTTTCTGCATCTCCTTAGCGTCAGGGAAATCAGCCGGACAGCTTCGCGCTGCAAGCATTTCCCGCGCCAGCTCCTTCGCCCTGCAAAATTCCGCATCCTCCGGATTCACCTGCAGCACGTAATTGATTTTTCCCAGAAGCTGCCGCAGATAGCGCACGCAGGCTCCTTCCATTTCCCGGGAAATTTCCTTCGTCCCTTCCTCTCCCCTGCATCTCTGCAAATGAGATTCCACACCGAATTTGCCGCAGTAGTAAACCTCTGCCCGCAGCTTTCTCCGGTATTCACGGCTGACCTGGGGCTTTTCATTGACGACGATGCCTGTCACCGTCTGCCGCTGATGCGCCTTCTGCAGCCGGGTCTTTGTTTCATTCAGTTCAAATCCATACGCCGCCAGAAATCCCCGCGCCTTATTTTTGACCTCCCGCCTGTCAAATTCCCCGGAAAAGGTCATGTCGTCGCAGTATCTTGTATACCGGATTCCCCGCTCCCGGCACCACGCCCCCATATATTCGTCAAAGGGCCTCATGACCAGGTTGGAAATGGCCGGAGAGGTGGGCGCCCCCTGCGGCAGCGAATCCCGGCAGCAGCATAAGTTTGCCAGCATCGTGCGGATCGGGGGCGGATAATACACAGCTGGAAACGCATTTCGGTAAACCTGCAAATAGGTGATGCTGTCAAAAAAGTTCCGGATATCCAGCTTCAAGATCTCCTTTGCGCCCACATGGGGCTTTGCGTTTTCCGTAACGGCGGTTCCGGGCTTATATGCCGCGGCATAATCCGAAACCGGAAAATCCGCCAGTACATGGCGGAGGATATTTTTCTGGATCCGGCACAGCAGATGATCCGGAACCAGAAGCTTTCGCGTGCCTCCGCCCCTCTTTGGAACGGATGCCGGATGATAGTGCCGCTCCGGATGGTTGCTGACCGCATACAGGCAGGAAAAATATTTTTCCTCTTCGACGCGCACGCCGTCCAGAAGATGAAGGGAACGGAGTACGGCATGAACCTGCTCCGAAGTACAATATTTCCATAAGTCTTTCCCCTTCATTCTCATGCACTTCCTTTCGAATGTGAAATTTTATCCACCCGTACAGTTGCAATCCAAAATTTCAGTTTTTTGCGAGAAAACTGAGATTTTGGATTCGCAGCCGTACAGGTGGAATTTTATACTGAGCGCGGGAGAAATCTGCCATTCAGTATATTATCCCGCAGGAGCAATACAAAAAATGGATTCCATAGGATGCGCAGGTGTACCAAGGCTATGCCGGAAAAGCACACGGAAGTGTGCGGAAGTACATCGGAGCATCCGGAGGTCTTATGTCCCCGGTGCTCCATCCGGTGAAAGACAGAGGAACTGCCGCAGACAGATTTTCTGCATACGATGGTTCTGTATGAAAAAATACCGCAGGCATTTCCATATATGGTCTGTCCGGATGGAGCGCTGATGATTGTTTCCCGGACGGCGACTCGCCGCCCTGCCGTTTTGGAGCCGTACAAAAAACTCTGCGAACAGCACCTGATCCTTTCTTTCGGATAAAAACGGATATGCTATTGCTTCTGCAGGATAAGCTCTACGATTCACAGCGATTTCACATACCTGCTCGCAGAATCGTAAACCGAGCGCCAGATAAAGAGGCCGCTCCGTCTGACTATTTTAAGATCACCTTCCGGAAGTTCTTCTTTCCTTTTTTCAGGACCAGCCCCTCTCCGGAGAGCTTTTCCTTTCCGAATACGGCCTGGATGTCCGACACCTTCTCGCCGTCCACAGCCACGCCGCCCTGCTGTACGGCGCGCCTTGCCTCTGCCTTGGATGGCACCAGGCCGCTCTTTAACAGCATGGAAAGGATGTCGATGCCGCCCTCCGTCAGCTCCTCCTCTGTCAGCTCCGCAGTGGGCATATCCGCCGCATTTCCCTGGCTGAACAGCGCCCTTGCGCTCTCCTGGGCGCGCTTCGCTTCCTCTTCTCCGTGAACCATATTGGTCAGCTCATACGCCAGGATCTCCTTGGCCTGGTTCAGCTGGCTTCCTTCCCATGCGTCCATCTCATCGATCTGCTCCAGCGGCAGGAAGGTCAGCATGCGGATACATTTCAGCACATCCGCGTCTCCTACATTTCTCCAGTACTGGTAAAAATCAAAGGGAGAGGTCTTCTCCGGATCCAGCCAGACCGCGCCGGACTGGGTCTTGCCCATCTTCTTGCCCTCAGAATTGAGCAGCAGTGTGATGGTCATGGCGCTGGCGTCCTTGCCCAGCTTCCGGCGGATCAGCTCGGTTCCCGCCAGCATATTGCTCCACTGGTCGTCCCCGCCGAACTGCAGGTTACAGCCGTATTTCTGGAACAATGCGTAGAAATCATATGCCTGCATGATCATGTAGTTAAATTCCAGGAAGCTTAATCCTTTCTCCATTCTCTGTTTGTAGCATTCCGCCGTCAGCATGCGGTTCACGCTGAAATGCGCTCCTACCTCCCGCAGCACTTCAATATAATTCAGATCCAGCAGCCAGTCCGCGTTATTTACCATCATGGCCTTGCCTTCGGAAAAATCAATGAACCTGCTCATCTGCTTTTTAAAGCAGTCGCAGTTGTGCTGGATCGTCTCCTGTGTCATCATCTGGCGCATATCCGATCTTCCCGACGGATCCCCGATCATCCCCGTACCGCCGCCGATCAGCGCGATGGGACGGTTGCCCGCCATCTGCAGCCGCTTCATCAGGCACAGCGCCATGAAATGCCCCACATGCAGGCTGTCCGCCGTGGGGTCAAAGCCAATATAAAACGTGGCTTTTCCGTTGTTGATCAGATCTGAGATCAGTTCCTCGTCCGTTACCTGGGCGATCAGGCCCCTGGCTTTCAGTTCATCATAAAGCTTCATGATTATCCTTCTCCTTCTTCTGAAAATGCTTTGCCTGTACGGCTGCGATACGGAAAGACTGTCAGCTTTTCCGCATACGATCCAAAGAGGATCCAGCCGGTTTACAAGGCGAAAAAAGAGCCCTCCTATCCGAAAAGGACGAGGGCTCTTACGCTCGTGGTACCACCTTTATTCACAGGCAACTCCCATTGCCTGTCTCTGTGAGTCGATCTGACCGGGGTTCCGCGTCTGGCCTTGTAAAACTGCTTCCCTCAAAGCCTGCGTCAAATGGAATCCCTCTGCTTCCTTCCAAGCCTGCATGTAATGGAATCCCTCTGCTTCTTCAAAGCCTGCGTGAAATGGAGTCCGCCTGGTTCTTCCTTTCTCCTGTCCGGTTCAATCACTCCATGCGTTAACGTGCATCAATCCGTCACAGCCTACTCGCCCGGGCAAACGATACGGCGCCGTGGAGCATGATCCAGAATCACTGTCCTATGTCCCATATTGCCGCGGCAAGCCCATGCTTTGGGTGTGAAGCTCCGGGATGTATTCGCATGGAACGGTATCACGCGCCTCTCACCAGCCGGCTGCTCTCTGTCTTCTCCCTGTTCCCGCTACTTGTTCCCTTCGTCGCTTTTCTCGTATCTGTGGTTCATATTAACCTAAGCCATATGGGTTTGTCAAGATATATTTTAAGAGTATCCGGTTCAGTAACAAGAAGCTTTTGGTATCAGGCACCGTCAGGTGCCAATTTTTTGTTATGGTCGCTCCGGATGATCATAGAGAGAAACAGATTCTAGACTTTCCGAGACTACACGAACGAAATATTCCCCTCTATTCCCGAATCTCCTCCACAATCCCTTCCCTCAGAACCGCCCTTCCGGACAGCAGGGTCACCCCCACGCAGATCCCGATATTCAGCAAAAGGATCCCTCCCAGGGCCGCTCCAGAGACAAATGCCCCCGGATGCAGATAGAGGTATACATGGACCAGAAAATAATATAAGATTTTTTGAACCACAAAGTAAATGACCAGAACCGTAACCCCCGAATAGATCCCGTAGCACAGTCCTTCCTTGGCCAGCATCCTTTTGAATCCCGCGTCCGTGATCCCCATGGCCCGCAGGATCCCGAACTCCCGCTTCCTTGCCGCCACCAGGTACTGCATGCTGTTCATGATGTGGAGCGGCTGCCATCCGGCAAATTTGAGACCAACGAACTGGTACTGGAACTGACAATCCTGGCCTATAACATCCCGCGAATGATCGGACAGGAAAG
>NZ_JBQIKP010000075.1:0-14544 GCF_056796775.1 Schaedlerella sp. | reverse complement strand
CAAGACTCGCTTGGTGCGGTATAGCTTGTACCTTACACCGTAGGACTTTCACCCACCGAATTCCAAGCCCTTAGCTGGGCGCACCCTATAGAATAAAAAAGAACCCGCAGTCTCACGAACAACTGCGGATCCGCATTCTACTTTTCTACAGCTCCTTAGCAGACAGATCTGCGATCTGCCGCTTCCGGAACATTGCATGCTGATTACATTCCAGCCTGTGCCGCAACCTCTGCCGCAAAGTCGTCCACTTTCTTTTCCAGACCTTCGCCTGTCTCGAAACGGATGAACTTCTTCACGGTTACGTTTGCATTGTTTTCCTTTGCGACCTTGTCCACGTATTTTGCAACCGTCAGATCGCTGTCCTGAACATATACCTGGTCTAACAGGCAGATCTCCTTCAATTCCTTATTCAAACGGCCGATGATCATCTTTTCGATGATGTTGTCCGGCTTCTCCGGATTCTCTTTCTTCGCCTGCGCCAAAAGGATCTCCTTCTCGTGATCCATGTATTCCTGGGAAACCTCTGCGCGGGATACATACTTCGGATACATCGCCGCAACCTGCATTGCCACATTCTTTAAGCATGTCTTGATCTCATCGTTTACAACGTCCGTATCTGCCACTACCAGTACACCGATACGTCCGCCGCCGTGGATATAGGATACCACACAGCCGTCTGCCTGAACCTTCTCAAATCTTCTGATATTCAGGTTTTCTCCGATCACCGCAATCTTCTCGACCAGGGCTTCCTTCACAGTCTTGCTGGTATCTTCCTTCCATGCCTCTGCCATGAACGCGTCAATATCTGCCGCGTTTGTCTCTACAGCCTGAGCGGCCACTGCCTCTACAAATGCCTGGAAATCTGCATTTTTAGCGACAAAGTCTGTCTCAGAATTTACTTCCACGATCGCCGCAACCTTATCATCCTTCACAACGGTACGTACAATTCCTTCCGCGGCAATCCTTCCTGCCTTCTTCTCAGCCTTTGCCTGTCCGTTCTTTCTCAGGTATTCGATTGCAGCATCAATATCTCCATTTGTTTCTGTAAGAGCCTTCTTGCAGTCCATCATGCCCGCGCCTGTCATCTCTCTTAACTCTTTCACCAAGCCTGCTGTAATTGCCATGTTTTTTTCCTCCATCTATTCTTCTACGTATTCGTCCGCAGCTTCTTCCGCTTCCTCATAGTACTCCTCTGCAGCACCCTGATTTGCTTCGATGACCGCATCCGCCATCTTGGAAACGATCAGCTTGACTGCACGGATCGCGTCGTCATTACCCGGGATAACATAATCCAGTTCTTCCGGATCACAGTTCGTATCACAGATTCCGATCAGCGGGATACCCAGGGTATGTGCTTCCTGAACACAGATTCTCTCCTTCTTCGGGTCAACGATGAAGATTGCGTCTGGAACTCTCTTCATTTCCTTGATACCGCCCAGATTCTTCTCAAGCTTGCTCCATTCCTTTTTCAATTCAATGACTTCCTTCTTCGGCAGTACGTCAAAGGTTCCGTCCTCTTCCATTCTCTCGATATCCTTCAGTCTCTGGATACGGCTCTGGATCGTTTTGAAGTTGGTCAGCATGCCTCCCAGCCATCTCTCATTCACATAGAACATACCGCAGCGCTCTGCTTCTGTGCGGATCGCGTCCTGAGCCTGCTTCTTGGTTCCTACAAACAGAACGGTACCGCCGTCTGCCACGATATCAGCCACTGCCTGGTAAGCCTCGTCAACCATGCCCACAGACTTCTGCAGATCGATGATGTAGATGCCGTTCCTCTCTGTGTAAATGTACGGAGCCATCTTAGGATTCCATCTTCTTGTCTGATGTCCAAAATGTACACCTGCCTCTAAAAGCTGCTTCATTGAAATAACGCTCATGTTTCTTTCCTCCATCTGGTTTTAGTCTTCCGTATGCTTCCTTTTTTCCGAAACCGGCCCGCTCAGGTTAAAAAGTGTACATCCTGACGCAGACTTAGGCACCTGCGGAAAACCCGCATACGTGTTTTTTGCAACGGTAGTAGTATAGCACAGAACCCCGCACAGCGCAAGGATTTTTGTAGACGGATTTTAAAAAACCCCTGTCCGCATATGCGGCGCAGGGGTTCCTTCTCTTTTGTCTTTTATAAATCTTTTGCTGCTTATAAAATCTTTTGTTTCTTAATCAATCTTTCGTGCCTGATCAATCTTTTGTATCTATATGATGAGAATTCCTCTTTAGTAGCGTACATAGATCATGCCAGCCTGTACAGGGCCGACAACTACACCAACGCCCTCTGTTGCCGCATGGATCATCTGGCCTCCACCGATATAAATCCCGCAGTGTCCTGCGTTGACACATACATCGCCGGGCTGCGGATCTGACACCTGCGGCCATGCGAGGAATGTATATGTAGTACCCAAACGGGAATAACTGCCTGTCAGACAATAGCTTACAAAACCGGAACAATCAAAGGATCCCGGAGAGCAGGCTCCCCATACATATTCCGCATTCCCGACCCAGCCATACGCGCGATCCACAATGGAGTTGCCCGTAAAGACATCATAGCTTGGCTCCGGGGTGGGAGTCGTCGTATCCTCTTCAGGAGTATCTGTCGCGTTGTCTGTGTTCTCTTCCCCTGTTGTATTCTCTCCCGGTGTATTGGAATCTGTATTCCCCTCTGCCGGAGTATCCGGAGTCGATGTAACCGTGGGCTGCGCCACAGTCGGCTGCTGGGTACGCGCTGAAGCTGTACGTGCCCGCTCTGCCGCTTCTGCCGCCCGTGCAGCGGCCGCTGCTTCCTCCGCCGCGCGGATACGGGCTGCTTCCGCCTCCTGAGCCGCAATCCGGATCATCTCGTCCAGGTTATCAACCTCCTCACGCTTGGATTCGATCGTAGTCTCCAGTTCTGAAGACTGAACCTGATATTCTGCCTCTATATTCTTCAGGGTAGTGGTTTCCTCTTCCAATGTAGCCTTCAGGTCTTCTACTTCAGTCACCGTCTGAGCGTATTCCTCAAGCTTATCCCTGTCATAGCTATGTACCTGCTCTACATATTCCCCCTGCTTCAATGCTTCTGCCATGCTTCCGGAGCTCATCACACGCTCAAGCGCAGAAACGTCTCCCTCTTCATACATATACTTGATACGAAGCTTCATATCTTCATACTGCTGCTGCTTCTTATCTTCCGCAACTGCCAGATCCTGCTTCGCCTGTACAAGCTCCTGACCTTTGACAATCAACTGCCCCTCCAGTTCATTCATCTTGATCATTAATGTATTCAGCTGCGTCTGCAAATCATTTACTTCACCTTCAACTGCTGCTTTCTGATTCTCCAGATTTGCCTGCTTCTCCTCTTCCGGTGAAGCACTTACAGGAAATGCCGGAGTGACAACCATGGAACAAGCCAACGCGATTGCCAGCAACAGACTGCGTACTCTTTTAAATTTCATCTTGTCACCTTTCCTTATTAATATTTAATTATTTATATGTCCCCACATATAAATATCATTATACAACATCAGTCATCCTTTTTCAATATTTTTTAAAAATTTTTGACAAAATGATTCCAACGTCATGATTTATTCTTAATGATACAGTCGTATTATAAAGTATATCCTCAAATTTTGCAATACCCTTTTAACATTTTTGTAATAATTCATCTAATTTTTATTCGGCTTCGAAACCGTTCCTTCCGTTCAGCCCTGAAAATGAATAAAAAACTGATAGCTATTTCTGTCAAACAGTGGTATGATAAGAATATGAAACACATTCGTTTCTTATAATAAGAAAAAGTGACGGCTGCCGAAGCATCTATGCAGGCAGTCCAGGGAGTCTATATGGGAAAACGATCCGTACTGATCACCGGCGCCTCTCGCGGCATCGGCCGGGCCTGTGCATTTCGCTTTGCGCGGGCCGGGTATTTTGTATTTATCAACTGCAGGCATTCTGTTACAGAATTATATAATATCAAGAGGCAGCTGCTTGCCTGCGGGCATTTGTGCGAAGCCGTACCGGGAGACGCGGGTGATCCTGCCGACACGGCACAGATTTTTTCCAGATTGCGTGAGATCTGTGACGGACCGGACGTTCTGGTGAACAATGCCGGGATCTCCTATGTCGGACTTCTGACTGATATGACGGACCAGGATTGGGAAGACATTCTGCATTCGAACCTCTCTTCCGCCTTTTACTGTTCCCGTGCCGCCCTCCCCTACATGATTTCCCAAAAAAGCGGGAAGATCATCAATATCTCTTCCATGTGGGGGAGGGTCGGCGCCTCCTGCGAAGCTGCATACTCCGCTTCCAAGGCCGGCCTCAACGGTCTGACCATGGCCCTGGCAAAGGAACTGGCCCCAAGCAATATTCAGGTCAATGCCATTGCCTGCGGAGTCATAGATACTGCCATGAATGCCGGATTCTCCGAAAAAGAGCGGCAGGCTTTGAGGGAACAGGTTCCGGCGGGACGATTCGGCACACCGGAGGAGACTGCGGAACTGGTCTATGACCTGGCTGAGAACCACCCCTATCTGACCGGGCAGATCATCGGACTGGACGGTGGAATGATATAAGCTCCTGTTCACACCCTGACCCGGTGTTCACAGGAACTGATATGAATATATGAAAGAACAGGGAGAACAACTATGAAGAAAAGAGCAGTCATCGCACTTGGGCACCGCGCTCTGGGCACTACGCTCCCCGAGCAGATGGTGGCCGTAAAGAAAACCGCAAAATCCATTGCCGATCTTCTGGAGGAAGGCTATCAGATCGCGATCACACACAGCAACGCCCCCCAGGTCGGCATGATCCATACCGCCATGAATGAATTCGGCAAGGCACATCCGGACTACACTGCCGCGCCCATGTCCGTATGCTCTGCCATGAGCCAGGGCTATATCGGATATGACCTCCAGAACGGCATCCGGGAAGAACTGCTGAACCGCGGCATTTACCGCACGGTCAGCACGATTTTGACCCAGGTCATCGTAGACCCCTATGACGAGGCATTTTATACGCCCACCAAGGTACTTGGACGGTATATGTCGGTCCAGGAAGCCAATGAGGAACGGAAGAAAGGCAATTATATCATCGAGGAGCCCGGCAAAGGCTTCCGGCGGGTCGTATCCGCCCCCAATCCGGTTGAGATCGTGGAGCTGGATGCCGTCAAAGCCCTTTTAGACGCGGATCAGCTGGTCATCGCCTGCGGCGGCGGCGGGATTCCGGTCATGAAGCAGGATAATCATTTGAGAGGCGCCAGCGCCGTCATCGAAAAGGATCTTGCAGCCGGCAAGCTTGCGGAAGGCGTGGGAGCCGACATTCTGATCATCCTGACAAGCGTGGAGCAGGTATGCATCAACTTTGGACAGGAGAATGAGACCAAGCTGGGAGAGATCACAGTCAGGGAAGCCAGAGAATACATGGAGCAGGGGCATTTCGGCATTTACAACATGTATCCGAAGTTTCGGGCTTCCGTGGAGTTCATTGAAAAGGGGGAGTGCCGCAGCGCGCTGATCACCTCTTTTGACAAAGTAAAAGACGGCATCCACGGAAAAGCCGGAACCATCATCCGATAACGCAGTCCTTACAGAAAACGGCATTTACTCAGGACAGAGCAAGGACGCTTTGTCCTATATTTTTTTGTTGTTATCTAGCAAAATGGTATAAAATCAAATTACCTTTTTCTGCATATATATGATATAGTAATATTTAGCGGTAAAGTCAAAGGTAACGTTACGATGTAACCGGAAAACCATGGAAACTGACTCCCCAAAGGGTGTGAACAGTAACCAGCCATAAACCATTTACTGTATTTATGAAATGTCATTCTTGACAGATATGATACTCAGTCAGGGGAGGAGAAGGGGGTTGCAGAAACAATGCGCAAAGAATGAAGCCTTGACTGCGGCAAAGGAGGATGATTTCATTATGGAAAATCAATTGGTATGGAAGGACGAGTTCAGTATCGGAGTGGACACGATCGATAAGGAACATAAGCGTCTTTTCAAGATCATCAACAAGCTCTTCTCATTCAGTGAGGAGGACAAAAAAAGCCAATGGGCATGCCAGGAGGGGATCAAGTTCTTCAAGGACCATGCGATGAAGCATTTTGCAGATGAAGAAGAATATATGGCATCCATTGATTACAAGGATATCCTGGTACACAAGCATATCCATGCCGGTTTTCGCAACAATACGCTTCCGGCATTGGAGGAGGAACTGGAGCGGTCGGATTATTCCCCGGATGCTGTTGCCCATTTTCTGGGAGTCTGCGCCGGCTGGCTGATCGGGCATACTCTGACGGAAGACCGCGCGATCAAGGGAGAAGACAGCAGCAAGTGGGGAAGTCTTTTGCCAAGCGATGAACTGAATGCCATGCAGAAGACGATCGTCCAGCTGATCTATGATATGTTTCAGCTGGAATCCAGCATGATCAGCGACGCGTACGGCGGAGAAAAGTTTGGAAAAGGGGTCTACTACCGTCTGGTCTACGGCACAAAGCAGGATGAAAAATGGGAGATCATACTGGTCTTTGAGGAAATGCTTCTGATCAATACTGTCGGAAAGGTACTGGGCCTTCAGACAAACAAACTGGATTCCATGCTGATCAATGCTGCCAGATATACGGCGCAGCAGTTTGTCGGACGGATCAGAGAGCATCTTCCGGATGCGGACCTGCAGGAAATGCAGGAAGAAAATCTCCTGACATATGAGCAGTTCCGCAAGGTATTTGAACGCCACAATCCCCAGGTCAGCCTGTTGTTTGATACCGGCGCCGGTTATTTCGCGTTTTGCGTCATTGCGCCCCACTTGCTCCAAAACGGCGTGGGAACCGCGATCAGCATGGATAATGCCATTTCCGAGATCGAAGAATACCTGACCCAGAGAGAGGCCAGCAAAGCGGAGGAAAAGCCAAAGATCCTGATCGTTGACGATTCCATGACGATCCGTCAGGGCATGAAGCAATTGTTGGAAGAGGACTATGAGATTGCCGTGGCCACATCCGGAGTCGCCGCGATACGCTCCATCACTCTGGACAGGCCGGATCTGGTTCTGCTGGATTACGAGATGCCGGTCTGCGACGGCAAGCAGGTATTGGAGATGATCCGTTCCGACGATTCGCTGGCCGAGCTTCCTGTTTTCTTCCTGACAGGCCGTGTGGATCCGGAAAGTGTAAAAAAAGTTATTCCTTTAAAGCCTGAAGGCTATTTGTCAAAATACTTAAAGCCTGAGGATATTAAAAGTAATATTGATAAATTCTTTGAGCGAAGGCAGGCTTAAAATTTTTCCACCTGTACGGTTGCAATCCGAAATATCGGTTTTATGCAACTTATTGCAATAAAACCGATATTTCGGATTAGCAACCTACGCATAAATGAGCAAAATGCGGCTGCATTAGCAGGCGCAAGAGTGCGATAGCACGGATTTTGCGAATGGATGCGTAGGTTGGATGCTCTTTAGATCATCCAACCGTACAGCTGGAAATTTTTCCAACTGTTTACGATTCCACGCAGCGGCCGGCAGCAGACTCTGTGTCAAATATACCGACTGCCGCGCGGAATCCGAAATTTTCGGTCATCAATACCGGTTATGCACGTCCTCCGCAAAGCACATCATATCCTTCACTTCGAGTACCCTGCCGTCATCCAGCACTGCCCTGCCGTTCATCCTGCCGAATACCTGATGCTGGTCCGTTTCGATGAGAACCGCAGCCGTTCGGGCAGCCCGGTCAAGAACCGGCTGAAACTCCATCTCGAATCTGCCGTCGCTGGAGGAAAATGTCCACGGCTTCATATAACTGTCCGCGGGAATGTGAAATTCCACGTCATCCAGCTTATGCCCTTTCCCGTCATAGAACAACATATTCTCCGATGCCGCCGAGGTATCACCGAACCCATATCCGATATTGAAGCCAAATGCTTTTTCACCGATCATCTGATTCCCGGAACCCCAGTACCACCGGTTGTCATAGGTCCACACGCCCCTGCCCCAGTCCAGCGTACCGAAGTCTGTTTCCCTGGAAAAGGCATAGGTCCTTCCGTCAAATCTCATGCTGCCGGATGCGGGCATGCAGTTGATCTTCTGATTGTAATAAAAGGCAGTCTTCTTTTCCTTCCACGGGGTCGCGATCACCATCGTATCCATATCCGGCTGCTCCAGCTGGATATCGCAGGAAAAATCCTTTCCCTGATAAAAATTCTTGAAACGACAGCGGATCTGGCGTTTTCCGTCTTTTATAAAGTAACCCATGTGGAGGCGGTTGTCCCGGTATACCACATCCCCTCTCTCTGAGGTCTCCGGCATATGGAATCTGCCCATGGGAAATGGATTGAGTATGGTCTCCGTGTGCTCCCAGCCCTCCTTAAAATTCAGCAGCGACACGGACTGCAGTCCGATGTAGCCGTCATCTGAGAGGGTGAATGCCCCGGCAAAGTCTTCATTTAATACGAGATAATAATCCCATTCCTTGATCCGGAACTTCGGTGCCCGGATCCTGTCTCTGGAATACGTCTGAACCAGCTTTCTGGACCAGCCCGGCTCCATAAGGCTTCCGTCTGAGTTCAGCAGCGGGTGTGCCTGTGTCACTTCATGGTTTCTCATTCATGTTTCCTCCTGTTCTGTACTGATTCGTATTCTGATATCTGTCGTAACAGTTTACTGACCAGCCAGCGAACTGTTACTATATGTAACCTCTAAATTGATAAAATGGTAATTTTTCTCTTGCTTTTTAGGAATAACCGGTGTAATATATGAATATAATCATATGTAGTATTCAAAACTACTTATCGTTTAATTATAAATTTAGGAGGCGGTTTTTATGACAAAACAACACATCAAAGATCCAGGAAGCGCAATCACCCATTTTATCGGCATGCTGATGGCGATCTTCGCCGCAGTCCCGCTTTTGATCCGTGCAGCTCACGAACCGGGACGGATCTACGTGATCTCTCTTGCCATCTATGCGGCGAGCCTGGTCTTATTATATGCGGCAAGTACAACCTACCATACCTTCGATCTGTCAGAAAAAATTAATACTGTTTTAAAGAAAATCGACCATATGATGATCTTCGTCCTGATCGCAGGCAGCTATACGCCGATCTGCCTTCTGGTGCTCAGAGGGCGGACCGGGCTGATCCTGCTTTCTCTTGTCTGGGGGATCGCCATCGTCGGGATCCTGATCAAGGCATTTTGGGTCTTCTGCCCCAAGTGGGTCTCTTCCATCCTGTATATCGGAATGGGCTGGACCTGCGTGCTGGCTTTTACACAGCTCTTAAATTCCATGAGTATGGCAGCTTTCGGATGGCTTCTGGCGGGCGGCATCATCTATACGATCGGAGGTGTGATCTATGCGCTGAAGCTTCCGATCTTCAACAGCAGGCATCAGAATTTCGGCAGTCATGAAATTTTCCATCTCTTCGTCATGGGTGGAAGCGCCTGCCATTTTGTAGTGATGTACGCGTATCTGCTTCCATAGGACCGATGCAGGACCTGGAATCTACATTTTAGGATTCCAGGCTTTTTGTTTTCTTTTTGGTTTCCGGAAACCAGCCGGTTACTGTTCACACGGAATCGTGCACCCTGCTGCACGGTGTCCGGCAAATAAAGTAACATTTGCCATAATATCCAGCCTCTCGCCGAAGGCGACTTAAAATAGGCTGGATACTGTTACTGGAGCACCCAAAGGGTGTGAACAGTAACACCAGCCGCACCGGGCCGGCTCAGATCCGGCCTATTGATTCGCAGACCGCTCCCGCGGCTTCTGGTTTTTCCACTCGGGATTGGAATACAGCCTTTCCAGTTCCTTGATCCGCTGATCAATCCCGCGCTTCCGGATATAGTCGCTTACCGTTTTCGGCACATACTGGAACCATTCCTTGTTCTCCGCCACCATCTTTCTAACATCATACCCTGTCGGTCCGCATTCCTCGCCCAGCCGCTGCCAGAGGATCTCCGTCTTCAGTCCCTGCCGCTGGACGGCCTGCGCCTTCTCTTCATCCCATTCCCGGCAGATGCTCAAGTAATACGTAGCATCCCTGGGCGCATACTGAGGAATCAGATCCGACTGCGTTACCGGAAACGGAATGATGTCAAACTCCTTGCGCCTGACCCCGAAGTCCAGCAGCGCCCCCTGGATCATCTCGTAGCGCTCCAGATAGGTCAGCGGATTGTCCCGCTTCGTGACCCCATGCCGATCCAACGACGAGGTTGCCGCAAAGGAAACGATATCTGCATGCGTGATCCCGATATACAGCTTATGGCAGCGCATCTTTGCCGCCAGGATATATTCCATATGCTTTAATGTAAAAATCTGAAATCTGCCAAAGGCTACCCCTGTTTCAACCATAATTATTTTCCTCTCTGATCTTTTCTGGTATTTACTCCACTTATCATAACAGATTCTGCGTTTTTTTCAAACTGTTTCAACCGTACAGGCAGAACTTTTTTATTACTTTTTTATTCCCGATTATTTTATAGACTTTGTACCATGATTGTGCTATACTTACAGAACCACGTAAACAGATTCCCTGAAAGGAGGCAGTAAAATGACCGACAGCCAAAAACTTGATCTCATTCTTTCCGAAATCTTAGGTGTCAAAGAAGATGTAGCTGGTCTCAAAGAGGATGTCACTGGTCTCAAAGAGGATGTCACTGGTCTCAAAGAGGATGTCGCTGTACTTAAAACCGATGTCGCTGGTCTTAAAGAGGATGTCGCTGTACTTAAAACCGATGTCGCTGATCTCAAAAAGGATGTCGCTGTACTTAAAACCGATGTCGCCGTACTTAAAACTGATGTCGCTGTACTCAAAGAGGACGTCTCTATCCTCAAGCAGAGAGTAACCGCCATTGAGGTGCATCTTGAAAACCAGACAGATAAGAACATACAGCTGATCGCCGAGAACTTTATCGAACTTACCAATAAGCTCAACCAGGCCATTCCGGTGGCCGACAAGAACCTTGCCTATGAAGTAAAGGTAAACTACCTCATCGAAAAAGTACAGTTTCTTGAAAAGGATTTTGAAAAATTTAAGTGTCAGATGGCGTACAGCTGAGATATGCCACGTGTTTTTTATTTTTTCCGCCTCGTCATTCCTTCGCAGTTTCAAAATATTTTCTGAAAAATCAACTAAAAAATCTTACTCCACTTCGTTCATCTATAGTATTGTTTCACCCAAAAAAATATGTTAAAATATAAACGCTTTTAAGGAAACATATCATAATTCACTACATAAGAAAGGAATCATAGTATGTTACACGAGAATAATACCATTGGAGAAGTAAAAGACGAAGTGCTCTACCAGGTTGCCAAAGCGGCCTTTGAGGGGAACCTGCACAAGATCGAGGCGACACTGCCCTACGAGATCCTGCCAGGGACCAAACCGAAGTTCCGCTGCTGCGTCCACAAGGAGCGAGAGATCGTCCGTGAACGGATCATGCTTGCCAAGAACATCAACCCGGCAGATGGCGAGCCCTGCCACAACACGGTCAAGATCCTCCCGTCAGCCTGCGAGAACTGCCCCATCACCCGTTTTTCCGTGACAGACAACTGCCAGAAGTGCATGGGCAAGAAGTGTATGCAGGCGTGCCGTTTCGGAGCCATCACCATGGCAAGGGACAAGGCATACATCAATCCGGAAAAATGTAAAGAATGCGGCCAGTGCTACGATGCATGTCCGTACAACGCGATTGTGGATATTATGCGCCCCTGCCGCCGCGCCTGCCCGGTAGACGCGATCCAGGCGGATGAGGACGGAAGGGTATGGATCGATGATGAGAAATGTATCCGCTGCGGTTCCTGTATCAGCAAATGCCCGTTCGGCGCGATTTCTGACAGCTCCCGTATGATCGAGGTCATTGACTACTTGAAGGGCGACCGTCCGGTATACGCGCTGGTAGCTCCTGCCGCTGAGGGACAGTTCGGCATGGATATCACCATGGAATCCATCCGCAAAGGAGCCAAGAAGATGGGATTCAAGGACATGGTAGACGTGGCGATCGGAGCGGATTTCGTATCTGATTCCGAAGCAAAGGAATGGGCGGAGGCACATGAGGCCGGCAAAAAGATGACCACCTCCTGCTGCCCGGCATTTGTGCACCTCATCCGGCGGCATTTCCCGGAGCTCTCTGACCACATCTCCACCACGGTATCCCCGATGGCCGCAACGGCAAGACTGGTCAAGGCCATGCATCCGGGTGCGGTATGCATCTTCATCGGACCATGTATCGCGAAGAAGAGCGAGGCCGGACAGGATCAGGACAAGGAAGGCGAAAACGCGGATCTTGTACTGACCTTTGAAGAGTTCCAGGCGATGCTCCGCGCAAAGAAGATCAAGCTGGAGCCAGTGACTCTGGAAGAGACTCAGAACGGAAGTATCCATGCCAAGAATTACTCCAATTCCGGCGGTGTGACCAGGGCGGTGAAGCAGGCTTATATCGAGCACGGCGGACAGAGCGGATTGAACGTACGCCAGTGCAACGGCGCGGCGGAATGCCGGAAAGCGCTCATGCTTTTGAAGGCCGGAAAGCTGCCGGAGGACTTTATCGAGGGAATGGCCTGCTTGGGCGGATGCGTAGCCGGCCCCGGCAATATCCAGGAAGAGCGGGCATTCAAGCGGGAGCGTGACAAGCAGCTGAAGAGGGCGGATGACCGTCTGGTTACGGATACTGTATCCGAATACAGCAAATACGAATTTTCCATGCACCGTCATCAGCAGACGGAAGCATAATATACTGAGCGCCAGGCAAATCTGCCGTGAGTATACATAAAAGAAGTGCTGAAAGCCGGACTGCAAAAATCAAGTCCGGCTTTTACTGTAAGGAGCCGGCCCGCTGCTTTACGGGAATCCATCATACGTAAATCAAAAAGGAGGGAATCACATCATGGAAGAATCAACAAAACGGATCGCAGAACGTTTTCAGTGCAGGTACACGGTCTTTAAGAAAGGAACCGCCCCGGAGCCGGTGGAGCAGGCCTACCGGAGGGCTCTGAAGGCCGGACGGATGGAAGGCTTTTATCCGACTATTTTCCTGTTGGACGAATATGCTGTGGAATGGCTGGAGGAGGTCGTATCCCAGGACTATGACAGAGACGAGATCATTGCCAATTGCGGGGACAATGGCAAGGAGATCCTGGAGGAACGCTATCAGGAATACATGGAGGATCTGGAGCTGGACGAGGAAGGCCAGGAGGATTTCATCGGAAATGAAACAGAAGGCGAAGTGCTGCATCATTTCATAGGCTACTGCTCCTTCTCCGACGGCAATCTGGAAGCGGACGTGCTGCTCTTAGAACTCCCGGTCCGTCATCCATGGGAGATCATCGGCTGCCTGCCCATGGGAGGATGGAACGAGTGCCCCGGGCCGGAAGAGATGATCTCCATCTGCAAATACTGGTATGAAAAATATCAGGCCATTCCGGCGGTCTTTACCCACGATGTGATGGAATTCTATGCACCCGCTGGACTCAACGGGGCGGACAGCCTGGAGGCTGCCAAAGAGCACTATGCCTTCTGCGTGGACCGGGTGGACCAGGGGATGCGGACCTATAAGCTGTCGGAACTGGCGGCAGGGCTGGAAGGGTCGGATGTGTGGTATTTCTGGTGGGATTAAGGTCTGAGAAGGGAACGTCCGTTATTTTTTATGGGGCTGTTGCACCAGTAAATGGAATCCATGTTGTGGTATCCGCTGGCTGTGGTCCCAGGGTCAGCCATGAAATATATTCACTGTCTACGCCATGCTGGAGATTATATCCGGCCTTGAGCTGTCCGTTCCCCATAGCGTCTTCTTTCATCCTCATAAAAGTCGCGTCATGGTCGGTTTTGGAATAACTGTTGCGTGTTCCGCAAATATGCAGCTTTTTCGTATATTCTTTCAGTTTTTTCAGATGTCCCTCCAAAGTCTCAATGCTTTTCTGCAGGATATCTTTTCGTTTCCCAGTGCCATGGACGAATTCAATTCCTTCTGATTCTTTCAATGCATACAGTTTCTTCCGCAGCTTTTTTACATGCTTCATTTTCACCTGGTTCTGATACACCACCTTGATCCCGTAAGTCTCCTCACAGAGTTCTACAAAGGCAGCCAGTTTCTCCAATAATTTTCCCAGGTTCTTACTGACCGCTTTCTTCCATACAAAAGTATATTTGTTGGCGCATGCTTCGATCTTTGTACCGTCTATGAAAATGGTTTCTCCGGACAATTCTCCCAGTTGATACAGGAACTGGGACACTTCTGCCATGATCGGCTCTGCGCAGGGACCGAAATGCAGGGTACGAAACCTGGCAATGGTGGAATAATGGGGTGCCTTTGCCCCTTCCAGAAGCCACATGAAATTAATATCCCGGAGACAGGCCGCGGCAATCTCCCGACTGGAATAGAGATGATTCATGTAACCATAAACCAAGATCTTGAGCAGTTGACGCGGTGTCGGTTCGTTTGCGTGCCCCTCCCGGCAGTAAGTCCGATATAAATCTCCTAACCCGGATAAACCGGAAAAGTTTTTTTGCATTTCCTCCAAATTTCAAGTACAATAAAGAAAAATATTGGAGGATGTGTTCATGTTACTTACGGATA
>NZ_JBQIKP010000074.1:0-15868 GCF_056796775.1 Schaedlerella sp. | reverse complement strand
GCAGCATAGTGTTCCAAAAGGCTGTTCTTTGATAATTGAATCATTGCCAGATATTGAATTTTCAAGGTGCATAGCTAAAATCTATGTGCGAAGTTTGAGTTAGTAAATTAATGCTCACGCGATGCCATACATCTTGATTATGGCTGAATGAGTTGGATGATAAGGTAACCATCTCCATTGTAGCAGGCCTGTTTGTGTCTGGAATTGTTACTTTAGAAAAAGCCGCAGAGCTGGCCGAAAAAAACATCTGGGATTTTATGGATTTTCTAAAAGCACATGATATTCCATGGAGCAGATACTCAGAAGAAGAAATGCAGATGGATGAACTCGCAATTGCTAATTTATCAGGGGAATAATATGAAAAGCGAAAGAGTCATATGCGAACCAGCCCAATCATAGGGCTGCTATCAATAGGAAGATTATCCCTCTTATGGGAGTTATTTGATGAAATCATTCTTCCTGATGCCGTATTCAGAGAACTCTGCGCCGGTTCATCCGTTCATCAGAAAGGGATTATTGAAATCATGGAATATGTTTCAAAAGGATATTTGAAAATCTATAAAGTAAAGAACGCCGCAGTGGTTAAAAGCATGTATGGGAAGCTTCATTTCGGCGAGTTGGAAGTAATTTATAAGCATATGTCACGCCGGACTGGTTTTTGTATTTTACAATAGCCATAGAACACTCTGGTATTGGGGCCGAAAACCACCCGATTCGGATTTCTTTTTTCCGGAATTCCGCGTCAGACGGATAAAATGTCTCATTAAAACTTAAAGTACGCCTGATCCGTAAAGAAACTTTTCCATAGATCATTTGGGAATGTCTGACAATCAATGACAGCAGCAGACCATATCCCCTGTATCGAATGCTATCCTAAATGAAAATGGGGATTCCCTTGATCCAGATGAATGATTTGTCCCATGTTTGATCTCCCTTGCCGGAACAGAGGCTCTTTAGAGCATCCAACCGTACAGTTGGAAAAATTTCCCGCCTCTTTACCAAACCGTCTTAATGTCTTTAAATAACGTATGATTTCAAAACAAAACATATTGAAGCGTCGGAGCTGTTGAAGTTAGACAGAATTTTTATTGTTACATGTCACACCCTGACCAATCACTACGCTGATTGGTCAGGAGGATGCGCATAAAAGCTGGGATTCAGGCCGTCCATTGCCGTAGGCAATTTTAAATGACGGCCTGAGTTACAGGGCACGCCTGGTCAAGGTGTGACCTGTAACTTTTTATTGACGATGTTCCAAAGTCTGGCTATAATAATACTACGGTTTAGTTTAGACGAATGCATTTATCCAAATTGCTTATACCCAAAGGGCATCCCATTATGGCCATTCGGCCGTTTCACAAAGTACTGTAATGGAAGGGAGCGATTATCATGGCATATATTAAACGAGCTGCAGAAGATACGATTACACAGATTTCTAAAATGTTTCCCGTACTGTTGGTGACCGGCCCAAGGCAGGTGGGAAAAACGACTCTGCTGCAAAGACTGGCAGAAGCGCAGCGAAGCACAGGGATAGAACGAAAATATGTAACCCTGGATGATCCTGATGTAAGATATTTGGCAAAACGTGACCCGGCGTTATTTTTACAGAGATATTCTCCTCCGGTATTGATTGATGAAATTCAGTACGCAACGGAATTGCTGCCCCATATTAAAATGAGCGTAGACCGTACCAAAAGAAAAGGCGATTTCTGGATTACGGGATCGCAGGTCTTTCGTTTGATGAAAAATGTAAGCGAAAGTCTTGCGGGACGGGTCGGCATTGTGAATTTATTGGGATTGTCCGATGCAGAAATTTATCAGGAGCCAAGTGAACCGTTCCAAACGGATGCGTCACACTTGATGAACCGTTTATCTGTAAGGACACAGAAGGGATTAAATGAAATTTACAGCAGAATTTTCAAAGGCTCCATGCCGGAGCTTTATGCAGACGAAAATGTGGACTGGGAGACCTATTACCGTTCCTATGTGAACACATACCTGCAGAGAGATATCTGCGATCTTGCACAGGTTGCCGATGAGATGCAGTTTTATAATTTCATGACGGTCGTAGCCGCACATACCTCAAAACCTGTTGTCTATGAGGAATTGGCAAATGCCGCCGGTATTTCGGCGCCAACGGCGAAAAAATGGCTGTCTATTTTGGTATCGTCCCATATTATCGCCCTTGTACAGCCATACCACAATAATGCACTGAAACGGGTTGTGAAAATGCCTCTCCTTCATTTTTTAGATACTGGTCTGGCAGCTTATCTCCTAAAATGGGGAAATCCCGAAGCATTGGAAAGAGGGGCCATGTCCGGGGTGTTCTTTGAGAGCTATGTGTTTTCAGAAATCTATAAAAGCTATCTGAACGCGGGAAAGGAGCCGCCTATCTTTTATTACAGGGATAAAGACCAGAAGGAAATTGATCTGCTGCTTTATCAAAACGGGATTCTTTCTCCGATAGAGATCAAAAAGGCAGCGTCCCCTGGCAAAACAGCAATTAAGAATTTCAACGTGTTAGAGCCCGTGATGCGCGAGGGGGCCTTCGAAGGTTTGGAATCTCTAAAAGTAGAGATCGGGACAGGAAGTGTGATCTGCATGGCAAACGACTTATTGCCTGTGGATGAAAAAAACTGGTTTGTTCCGGTTTGGTTAGTTTAGTCCCCAAGCGAGGCAGAGCGTTCGGTGCGTGCAGCGTGCCACGAGTCTTTGCGTGACTTGAAACTGCCGATACGGATCAAAACCCGTATCGGCAGTTTTCTTTTTTCAGCCATGCTTATGATTTGATTTCTCAGACTCCCGAATAAGCCGCAAACCCCGCGTCGATCGGCAGCACCACCCCTGTGATCGCGCTCGCCGCCCTGTCGTCGCACAGGAAGAACACGCCGCCCAGCAATTCCTCGCTGTCCACAAACCGCCTGGTGGGTGTCCCGTTCAGAATCTTCTCGGAACGCGCTGTCGGCGTCCCGTCCTCGTTGAACAGCAGCGCCCGGTTCTGGTTGGACACCAGGAAGCCCGGCGCGATCGCATTGCATCGGATCCCGGTTCCCGCGAAATGTGTCGCCAGCCATTGTGTAAAGTTGGAGATCGCTGCCTTCGCTCCGGAATACGCCGGAATCTTAGTCAGCGGAATATATGCGTTCATGGAGGAAATATTCAGGATGCACCCGGATTTTTTCTCCACCATGTCCTTTGCGAAAGCCTGCGTCGGGAGCAGCGTCCCCTGGAAATTCAGCTTAAACACAAAGTCCACGCCGCCCGCATCCAGATCGAAGAAAGTCTTCTGTCCTTCCTTCGCCTCATGCTGGTATTCATTGTCCGTGGTCGCCCTCGGATTATTTCCGCCCGCGCCGTTTACCAGGATGTCGCACGGCCCCAGATCCTTCAACACCTGAGCATGAACTGCCTCCAGTGCCTCTGGCTCCAGCACGTTTGCCTTATAGCCCTCGCAGATGAAGCCCTCTGCCTTACATTCCTCCGCCAGCTTCTTCACCGCGTCCTCATTCAGATCCAGCGCCGCCACCTTCGCTCCCGCCTGCGCAAATGCTTTCGCCATTGTACCGCAGAGTACGCCGCCTGCTCCTGTCACAACTACAACTTTTCCCGTAAAATCGATATTCAAAGGTAAATTCATTCTGCTCCTCCAATCTTCTTGCAGAGCATTCCTGGACTTTTCAAGAATACTCCATCATAACCTGTCCTTATCAAAAGTATGTCCGTTTCTGCTTTTATCTATCCTGAGCTCTTATGAAACTCCGAATCCAAAAAACACATTCGTATTATGAAAACAGATATCCTCCACGATCCGCGTGAGCTGCTTCTTATCCTCCGGGTACTGTCCGCTTTCCACCCATTCCCCGATCAGTTCACAGAGAATGCGCCGGAAATACTCATGCCTCGTGTAGCTTAAGAATGATCTGGAATCCGTCAGCATTCCTACAAAGCATCCCAGCATCCCATTATTTGCAAGCTCCGTGAGCTGGCTGCGCATGCTGCCGCGATTGTCATTGAACCACCAGCCGCTTCCATGCTGCACCCGGCCCACGATGCCGTCTCCCTGGAAGCATCCCGCAATCGTCACAAGGGCGGTATTGTCATTGGGATTCAGAGAATACAGGATCATCCTCGGCAGTCCCTCATTTTCCTGAAACGCGTTCAGAAGCGGAGCCACATTTTCCACGCCGGACTGGCTGTTCACCGCATCATATCCGGTATCCGGCCCCAGCTTCGCGAACTGCGGCTTATTATTGTCGCGCAGGCATCCGAAATGGATCTGCATCACCCAGCCCAACTCCGTATATTTTTTCGCGCAGGCAATGGTCGCCAGCGTCTTGTATGCATCCGCATCCGCTTTTTCCGGGCGATCACCCTTCATTGCCGCCGCAAATGCAGCCTCAGCCCGCTCTGGATCCGGCTTCTCATACATACAGTAGTCCAGTCCGTGATCTGCGCACAGACAGCCATGCTCCGCAAAGTAATCAATTCTGGCCAGGAGCGCTTTCACCGCGTCCCCGGCACTGCGGATTTCGAACCCGCAGACTGACGACAGCTTTCCGATATATTCCGCAAAGCCCGCTTTTTCAATATTGATCCCCTTATCCGGGCGGAACGCAGGCAGCACCTTGATCTCCATCGTCTCGTCCGCCGCGATCACGTCATGCCAGTGCAGATCATCGCAGGGATCGTCCGTGGTGCAGATCGCTTTCACATTGAATTTGCGCATCAGCTCCCGGGCCGATACATGCGCCAGCACCTCATTACATTTGTCATAGATCTCATCTGCGTTCTCTTCCGTCAAAGGCTCTGTGATCCCGAATACGCGCCGCAGCTCCAGATGGCTCCAGTGATACATGGGATTCCCGATCAGCCGGGGCAGTACGGACGCAAACGCCCGGAACTTTTCCCGCGGATCCGCGTCCCCGGTAATGATCTCTTCCGGAATCCCGCCGAACCGCATCTGCCTCCATTTATAATGGTCGCCGCCCAGCCAGACCTGCGTGATATTGTCAAACTTCCTGTCCTCTGCGATCTCCTGCGGATTGATATGGCAGTGGTAGTCGATGATTGGCATATGCTCCGCCGCCTCATGATAAAGCCATTTTGCCGTATCCGTGGACAGCAGAAAATCCTGATCCATAAATTTTTTCATCATGCCCTCCTTTTCGTTACTGTTCCCGATGCCCTGAGCCCGGGCATCGTCAAGGCTTCTTGACCTGCCTCGCGATTACTTCGCTACTTTCCCTTCGGTCCGCTCCAGCATGTCCCAGCAGCCCCACAGGTACATGATCCCCAGAGCCCGGTCATACAGCCCATACCCCGGCCGGCACTTCTCGCCCCAGATATGCCGCCCGTGGTCCGGACGCACATAGCCGGTATAGCCGCAGTCATGGTAAGCCCTTACGATCTCCAGGATTCCCGTATCCCCGTCGCAGTCCCGGTGGGAAGCCTCGGTAAAGTCCCCGTTGGGATAATGGCGCACGTTTCGGATATGCGCAAACGCGATCCGGTCGCAGTAAGTACGCACAATATCCGCCACATTATTTTCCTTATTCGCGCCCAAAGACCCGGAGCACAGACAAAGGCAGTTGTACTCGTCGTCCACCATACTCAGAAACCGCCCGATGGACTCTTTGTCGCAGAGCAGACGCGGAATCCCGAAAATATCCCACGGCGGATCATCCTGATGGATCGCCATCTTGATCCCTGTCTCGTGGCAGGTCGGCATGATCGCTTCCAGGAAATATTTCAGGTTTTCCCACAGCTTTTCCTTGGTCACCGGGCGGTATGCCTCGAACAGTTCATCCAGCTTCGCCATCCGCTCCGGCTCCCATCCCGGAAATGTCATTCCGCGCAGGTTGTTCAGGATGTAATCTGCCATTTCCTTATAGTCATCCTGGATCCGGTTCTTCTCGTAGAACAGCGCCGTTGAGCCGTCCTCCAGCGGATGGAACAGATCTGTCCTTGTCCAGTCAAAAATGGGCATAAAGTTGTAAGTCACAACCTTCACGCCGAACTTCGCCAGATTGCGCAGCGTGGTCTTATAGTTTTCGATATACTGGTCTCTGGTAGGAAGCCCGATCTTGATATCGTCATGCACGTTCACACTCTCTACCACGTCCATGTTGAAGCCCGCGCCCTCGATCTGGCGTCTTGCCTCCTCGATCTCTTCCACCTCCCAGACCTCTCCGGCCTGCTTGTCATGCAACGCCCAGACCAGTCCGGTCACTCCCGGGATCTGTTTGATCATCTCTGGAGTGATGCTGTCGTTTCCCTCGCCGTACCAGCGAAATGTCATTTGCATAATGTTGTCCTCCTTTATTTTCAGGAATTGCCGCAAGCAGCTCCTTGCAGTATTCCCTGTTTACTTTGCCCGGGGCGCAAATTTTTATAAAGTATGCGTCCTGACCCGCGCCCGTGCCGAAACGCGGCTGCGGCAGCAGCCATTTTCCCGCACCGCCCGTTTATATGAGTCCCGCCGCCGTCGGCAGCCCGATGCTCAGGAACGGAATATATGTCACTAACAGCAGCCCGATCAGGATCGCGACATAATACCAGAGCATGTACGGTATCGTCTTGGCCAGCGTGGTATTTCCGACTTTGATCGATACGAACAGCGTATTGCCGACCGGTGGAGTAATATTTCCGATACACAGGTTGTACACAAGGATCAGCCCAAAATGTACCGGATGCATGCCGAATGTCTTTACAATAGGCAAAAACAGCGGTGTAAAGATCAGTATCGCCGGAGTCACGTCCATGAATGTCCCTGCGATCAGCAGAATTACATTCATGATCAGCAGGATCAGGAAATAATTATCCGTCAGCCCCAGCAATGCCGCGGAAACCGCCTGCGGGATCTGCAGAAATGCCATCACCCAGCCCAGGATATTGGATACCCCGATCAAGAATACCACCATACCGCTCATTTTTGCACTGCTCACTACGATATCCCAAAAGGATTTGAGCGTGATATTGCGGTAAAAAATTCCAAGCACAAGCGCATAAACTACTGCGATCGCGGAACCCTCCGTAGCGGTAAATACACCTGCAACGATCCCGCCGATCACGATAACGATCAGCGACAGAGCCGGCAGCGCGCGGACCGTCGCGGCGCCCAGGTTCTTCCAGTCATATTTTCCCTCCGAGCCTTTGTAGCCCTTCCGTTTCGCAAGGATCACCCCTACGATGATACAGCACAGCGCCCACAGGAATCCCGGAACATATCCTCCCAGGAACAACGCCGCCACAGACGTTCCTCCGGATGCAAGAGAATATGTAATTAATGCATTGGAGGGCGGGATCAGCAGGCCGGACGGAGCCGATGCCCCATTGGTCGCCGCACACAATGCCGGATCATATCCCAGATCTTCTTCGCCTTCTTTTACCATGCTCCCTACTGCCGCTGCCGCCGCAGACGCGGAGCCTGAGATTGCGCCGAACAGGGCGTTGGCCCCGGCATTGGTCACCAGAAGCGCTCCCGGCAGCTTACCCAGGATCGCCATTACAAAATCAACCAGGCGCTTTGCGATTCCACCCTGATTCATCAGGTTGCCTGCCAGTATAAAAAACGGGATTGCCGTCAGGCTGAATTTGCTCATTCCCACAAAAGTCCTCTGCGCGGCAGTGACCACCGACACGTCCAACGGCACCGTCTGCAGGATCGCGACCAGGGCCGAGATCCCGATAGAATATGCGATCGGAACGCCCAGGGCCAGCAAGAGCAGCAGCACAACAAGAATTATAACCAGCGATTGGATTGCCATTTATACCGCCTCCTTTTCTTCTGTACGGCCCTGTATGATATTGATGATATTCAGGACCGTATAAATCATATTCAAGACTCCGCAGAGCGGCAGCACGATGTAGAAAATACCGATCGGAACGCCCAGCGAAGAGGTCATCTGTCCCATAGCCAGTGTTGTGATCTGGGCTCCGCCGAATACCAGAATGATTGCGGAAAACAGAAACGCGATCACTTCCCCAAGGCAGTTCAGCAGCTTCTGTATCGGCTCGCTGAACCGTTCCACAATGATCGGTATATTCATGTGCCCGCGCTCGCATGTGACCAGCGACGCCCCCAGCAGACTCATCCACGCGAACAGGTATCCCACCAGCTCTTCCGACCATGTAGACGGGTTCTGCAGGACATATCTGGTCAATACCTGCCAGCAGGTCAGAAGTACCATGGCAAGAAAGCTGATTCCTGCCAGTCCGTTTAATATACGGGTTATCCCATTACGAAATGTATTCATCAATCCGCACCTCCTACTCTGCTTCCGACGGATATTCGGCATTGTATTCCTGGATCCTGTCATAGATCGAAGTCAGATCCGGATACTTCTGCAGCATGTCCGCATGCATTGGTTCACATATTTCCTGGAATGGCTTTGTATCCGGGTACAGGAAAGTGACTCCCTGCTCGTTCTCCGCCTTTTCCTTCGCCGCTTCCACAGCCTTCACCCATTCCTCGCGCTCCACGCTGTTGACCAGCTCGAAGCCCTCTTCAAATATTTCCCTCTCCTCTTCCGGCAGCTCATTCAGAAACGCGCAGTTTCCGATCAGAATATCCGGGATCATCTGGTGCATATCATAAGAATAATATTTGCACACATCCCCGTGGCCGTTGGAGGTCAGCGCCATCTCATTATTTTCCGCCCCGTCAATGACCTTGGACTGGAGCGCGGTATACACATCCCCAAATCCCATCGGCGTAGCCGAACCGCCCAGCAGGCTCATCATCTCTACATTTGTGGGCGACTGCTGCACACGGATCTTGAGCCCCTTCAGATCAGCCGGAGCCTGAATCTCCGTTGATACCGTATAAAAATTACGGGTTCCCGCGTCAATCCATGTGACTGCCTCAAAGCCTGCCTGCTTCGTGGATTCGAAGATCGGCTCCACGATCTCCGGATCGTCCATGGAATGATGGTACGCCTCCGCAGACGCAAACAAATAGGGCAGGTTGAACAGTGTATAATTTTGTGAAAATGTTTCCAATATAGAATTACTTGCCACACAGAAGTCGATCGCTCCCGTCTGGGTCAGCTGAACCATGTCTGTCTGGGAACCAAGCAGCTCGCTCGGATAGACTTCTACGTTATATTTATCTCCCAGTTTTTCCTCGATATACTCTTCAAAGGCCATTAGCGCGATATTGGTTGGATGGTCTGTAGCCTGATTATGCCCGATCCGGATGATCTGCCTCTTGTCTCCCCCACCTGCACCGCAGCCGGAAAGCGCTGCTGCCACGAGTCCTGTGCTGACAAGCACAGCAAGCACTCTGCGACATTGTCTCATATTTTACTTCCTCCTTTTTTATTTTTGTAACTTTAGAACAGACGATTCATCTGTGATCTTCTGTTCCGGAGCATTATTTTTTGTAATTTTGGAACAGCCGATCCATCTGTGATTTTCTGTTCCGGAGCATTATTTTTTGTAATTTTAGAACAGCCGATCCATCTGTGATCTTCTGTTCCGGAGCATTACACTTTTGTAACAAAACGCGTCTGCCGGCATAGACATTGCTGATTGGAACGCCGTCCGCTCCATGCTCTGCGCTTCTGCGATCCGGGCTTTTTCAGCAACTGTTCTGTTGATATATATAGTATATCAAACCGCTGTTTTTTTTACGTGGTAGTTACTGCTTGAAACCTGGTAAATATTGCCATATAATATTAGTACAAAGAGGCGCTTTTGTGTATATTAACTAATTTCAGAAAGGTATTTTTGTAAACAATGTACAAAGAACAATTTAATCCAAGCCAGATTATGACGGAACGCTACTACGAATTTCACCACAGTTACAACGAGGACCCTCCTGTAGTCGAATTTCACCAGCATCCTTTTTATGAGATTTTTTTCTTTTTATCCGGAAATGTAACGTATATTATAGAAGGACGAAGCTACAAGCTCCGCCCGGGAGATATCCTGTTGACCAGCAGCTCCGACATTCACCGCCCCGACATCCGCCCCGGCAGACCCTACGAGCGGATCGTGATCTGGCTGGCGGACGATTTTTTTGAGCGGCTGCAGGATTTTTTTGATGAAGACTTTACTGCCTGCTTTACGGACGCCGCCCTCAAGGATTATCGTCTGATCCGGCCTGACAGCCAGAATATCGCCCATTTAAAGCAGCTCTGCAACGAGATGTCCAAAGCCAAGCACAGCAGCGAGATGGGAAGCCTGGCCCTGACCTCCGCATACCTGACGGAATTTCTGGTATACGTCAGCCGGGCCTACTACGATGCCCCCGATTCGGTCAAGAATGACATTACGGAAAATGAAAAGATCAATCAGATCATTACCTATATCAATGAAAATCTGACCGAAGAATTATCCTTAGATCAGCTTGCCGCCGGATTTTACACCAGTAAATATTACCTCAGTCGACAGTTCAAGCAGTTTACCGGATTATCCCTGTATCAGTATATTATGAAAAAGCGACTCATCTCTGCCCGGAATATGCTGAAAGCAGGCAGTCCTGTGATGGATGCCTGCCTCTGCTGCGGTTTCAGCGATTACTCCAACTTCCTGAAAGCCTTTAAACGGGAATTCGGACAGAGTCCGAGCAAATATTCCAGGGGATAGTCTTATATATGAAGGAACTGTGGAAAAATAATCTTGCTGTTTTGCGCGGTTCCTAAGCTTTGATATCCCCGTCGTCAAACGGATCGCCGCATTCCGGACAGAATTTCGGCGGTTTCGCTGGGTCTTCCGGCTCCCATCCGCATTTGTCACATTTGTACTGCGGAACTCCTGCCGGTTTCGGGCGGCCGCATTCGGAACAGAATTTTCCTTTATTCACCGTGCCGCAGGCACAGATCCAGCCATCCGCCGCAAGTTTGGGCGCTCCGCACTCCGTACAGAACTTCCCGGTGTTTCCTGCTTTTCCGCAGGAGCAGATCCAGCCTGACGCGGCGGATGCCTCGCTTGGCACGTCGCCGGATGGCTGCTGCCGGGGTTGATTTTCCTGCCCTGTATGCATACCGCCCGATGGTTGTTGATTCGGCTGACCCGCATACGCGCCATCCTGCGCTGACTGTCTCACATGTGCGCTATCCTGCGACGACTGTCCCACATGCGCGCTATCCTGCGACGATTGTCCCACTTGTGCGCTATCCTGCGACGATTGTCCCACATGCGCGCTATCCTGCGACGACTGTCCCACATGCGCACTATCCTGCGACGACTGTCCCACATAGGTGCCGCCCGGCATCGGCTGATTCGGCTGCTGCCTTCCCATCTCATACAGTCCTTGTATCCCTGCGCCTCCGGCCTGCTGCGCCATACCCATTCCCATAAATCCGGTCATCGCGCCGGCCGTGTTTGCCGCAGCCGTACGCATGGCGTCCGCCTGCGCCCCGGCCAGCGTTGCCGCAGCCATCCCCGGATCCCGCATCACTGCGGATTTCTGGAGCTGCTTGATCATGTCCTCATCCTCTTTGGGCGCAGTCACGCTGTTCATCCCGAAGGAGTAGATCTGGATTCCCCGAAGCTCCGTCCATTTCTTAGACAGCACCTCATTCAGAGCGTCCGAAAGCTCCATCGTATGCCCCGGCAAGGCACTGTAACGGATGCCCATCTCCGAAATCCTCGCAAACGCAGGCTGCAGCGCAGTCAATAATTCCGATTTCAGCATAGAATCAATCTGATCCCTGGTATACACATTTCCCACATTTCCGCAGACATTTGCATAGAACGCCATCGGGTTCACGATCCGGTAAGAGTATTCTCCATTGCAGCGGATGGAAATATCCACATCCAGTCCGATATTCCGATCCACCACCCGAAACGGTACCGGATTCGGCGTACCATATTTATTTCCCGGTATCTCTTTAATATTCACATAATAGACCCGCTGATTTTTCCCTGCGCCCCCGCCGAACTGAAAACGCTCCCAAGCCTCCTTCGCAATCCCTCTCAGCCCTTCCATAAATGAACCGCCGAACACCGACGGGCTCGTGCCCATGTCGTAGGTATACGCTCCCGGCTCCGCGCACGCGTCCATCACCCTGCCGTCTTCCACGATGATCATACACTGGCCGTCCGCCACCGCAATATGCGAACCGTCGGTAATGATGTTGTCATCGCCCCTCCGGTTGGAGGAACGCCCCGACACATTCCGCACGCCTCTCGCCACCAACACATCCGCATCCAGAGCATCACAGTAAAAATATTCCTTCCACTGATCCGCCAGTGTCCCTCTGACCGCATTCGATGCCGCTCTTATCAATCCCATAATGTTCTCCTTTCCGCAAATGCCTTTCATTTTATGTTCTTTATAATCTTATTAGATAAATGTCGATCTGAAATCGCTCTCAGAACTTCCCGCTGGTCCCCGAGCTGTCCGAACGCATGCTTCCGCTCCCGCCGGAAGAATGCTGTTCCGGTTTCTTCGTCCGGCTGACCGTATGATACAGGAACAGATCCGACCGATTCGACAGATAAAAGCTCCCTGCCTTCAGATATTCCATTGCGCCATTCTGACGTACCCTGGTATTCATCCCTTTCCTCCAGGCGATCACAACTGCCGCAGAGATTCCCAGCGACAGCAGAAATGACACTCCAAGGATCACCGGAAGTCTCCATCCTTCCCGATATCGATGCCGCTCCGTATAAGGCGTTCCCTCCTCTGCCGCCGCCAGATAATCATCCGCAATCGACAGATATCCGGAAAATGCCTCATAAAATTCTCCGTCCGACAGATCATCCAGGATCAAGCTTCCCAGCCGTTCCCTTGCATATGTAGAAAATGCTTCCTGCGCAGAGCCGAATCCCACCAGCCCCCAGTCGCGCTCCGCCATACTGATTGCCAGCATCACGCCGCTACCGTCACAGTCCGCTCCCAGGTCATACTGGGAAAATATCCGTCTCTGCCAGTCCTTAATATCTCCCCCGCCAAAATTCGGCGTAGTCACAATGTAGACCCCTGTGCCGTATATTTTGAACAAGCGCCTGCATTCTGACTCCAGCGCCTTTTCCTCATCCGAGGTCAAAAGCCCCGCGTCATCCTGCACCCAGCCGTCAAAGTAAGGAGCCTGATCTGCCGCAGCATCCCAGGACCATCCTTCTGTATCCGATATTTTATCTGCAGCCGCCGCTTCCGGCAGATTCCCCGGATCCAGGACGGATACACAGACCAACAGCAGCATAATTGCTGTTTTACACACTGCATTCTTCCATTTTGTACCGCAGCCCCGCAAAGCCTCCTCCTTACATATTCTCTTACGTATTCTCATATATCGTTTCTTACATGATCTCTTTCCTATCTTCCTCACAGCTCCTCTCTCCATCCCATCCGCATGTCTATCACATTGCATCATCACAGCACACCCCCGAACAATAAGATTCCAAGGATGGAGCAAATCGCCGTCCCAATCGCCGTGAATCCGCATAAATATTTCCAAAACGCGCCCCGATCCACCGGCAGCTCCCCGACCATCTTTCCCGTCTGCCCGTTGATCGCAAACTGATACTTCTTTCCGTTATAAACCGTCTCAAACATCCAGACCGGGAGCAATGCATAATGCACCTTTCCGTTTTTTGCGTCCAGATACCGATGCTTCACTGTCACCGTATCATACCCGCTGACCGTGCCGCGCATGACCTGCTCCGCGCTCCGGTACAGCCGCTCCTTCGCCCTGCCCTCTGCAGCCTTTGCGTCCACATCATATTTGTCCGTCTCATATCCCGCAAGATATGCCGGATTAAATTCCGTCAAGGCACCGTAATCAAAGGGCTCAATGGATTCCGTCGTGTCATCGTCCATCTCCGTACTCCCATCCACAGGCACATGGTAAAATTCCATTCCCCCCGCCCGGTTCACCAGATAATAGGACGTCTCCAGATAATCATATTCCGAATCGCTCCACGCCCTGGTTCTCGTTGCATTAAAGCTCATCTCCGCACTTGCATCACAGTCAAACAGCCAATAAGGCACATAATACCCTTTCAGATTTTTCAAATAGCTCCTATCCCGAAAATTTTTCGGAAGCAGACGCTTTCCCCTGCAAAAATTCTCCAGCATCTGCCGCGCCTGATCTCCCTTGATCTGGAACGGGATCATCACATCCGGTTCATATTCCCCCGATGCGGACGCCCGGATCACGACCACATTATCACAATAGGGACAGGTCGTGCTGACCGTGTTCTCATCCGCCCCAATCTCCGCCCCGCAGGAAGGGCAGATATACTTCCCGTCCTCCGTCCGCTTGGCTCCCTGGGCTTCCCTCTGGTATTCCCAGTTCAGCTCCTGTTCCTCTTCTCTTCCGCTGCCCCGTTCTTCCTCCTGCTCATACTGCCGCAGAGTTTCCAGGTCATATTCATTGCCGCAGCTTGCGCAGGACAGCTTCTGCGCCCCCGGCGAAAACCGAAGCGCCGCCCCGCAGCAGGGACATTTATATTGTACAAAATCCATATTGATCTCCTTTTTCTTCCAATTTTTCAAATGTAAGAGTGCGTCAGCGCACAAATGGTTCTATTTCTATGTCATACTAATATCATTATATATGATGCTTTTAGCAATAGCAAAACATTTTTCCGCTTACGATTATTTAGATTAGGCTTTTCAAATGGAAAATATCTGTTATAATGGAAACATGGTATTTTTGCCCGCCCGCAGAAAGGGCGATCTTAAAAACAAAGGAGGCTGACAGATATGCAGTTCAAACCCAAGGGAGTATGTTCGCAGTTGATTCAGTTTGACATTGAGAATAATAAAATACGAAACGTTGGTTTTGTCGGCGGGTGTAGCGGAAACCTGCAGGGAATCTCCCGCCTGGTTGAAGGCATGGACGTAGATGAAGCAATCTCCCGCATTGAAGGAATCCATTGCGGCTACAAATCCACATCCTGCCCAGATCAGCTTGCAAAAGCGCTAAAAGAAGCAACCGGAAAATAACTTCCGGCTGCTTTTGAGTGAATGCCTTTAGATTTTAATTTCCAATTTGGTTATTCTGATATTTTTTCATCGGTATAACCGATGGTCACCGCACGCTTCTCAACGCACTATTTGTTTTGAACAGTAACTAGTATAACTCACGATAATTACCGCCACCTTACACGCAGGATAAATTTTCATGTGCAAGGGAACTGAATGAGGCGATGCCGGTAGCATCGTCGATTGAAGCTGACGCAGCAGATGAAAATTTAGACAAGTGAAAGGTGTGGATAATTATCGTGGGTTATACTAGATAATCACATTCTCCTTTGAGCAATGAGAGCAGCCACCGATATGTATCGCATTTAAGTTAGTGGCGCTTCTATGGTACAGGCAAACCTATTCTCTTTCTTATTTTATTCTAAGTTAATGGGTTACTCTGCAAAAATACAACACGGTGGCTGCTCTCATTGCTCAAAAGGTACTGACGGGTTACGTGGGGTTATGGGATCCAGATTCCATTGGTTGCAGAAATCGCTTCATCATAAAACTCTTCGTCGTCATTTCCCGCAAAATGGTCACAATGTACTCTGTAAAAATATCCTCTATCTACTTTTAATGTCTTTGTTGAAATAATATAATAAGTATCACGCGCTTCTTCTACTCTAGCATCTATTTGTCCCCATAATCCATCAGATTCATCATATCTATCAACATATACCAAAACAGCCACAAAATCGACATCGTGATTCGCTGTTGTCTGACCATACGTATAAATTCTCCCATTCCCAGTCTTTGAAATAATACTATCACCAGTCATTAAATGCTCTCCTCTTAGCATCTTATTTTCTGATGTTCCGTGAGAATAGTCTTCATAGGTCAAATGAGAACCATCTACTATATTTTCATCTATATTCGCCTCAGCATTGACATCTACAGATGTAACATAGAGCATATTCATAAACCCAAGCATAAAACATATTAATA
>NZ_JBQIKP010000073.1:0-16953 GCF_056796775.1 Schaedlerella sp. | reverse complement strand
GGACTTATAAAATGGATGAAATAAGTCAGGATGAAGCCGTTAAAGCTGGCATAAAATCAAATGCTAATTAGGCCAGTTATTAATTATTCGATGTACTAGTAAAAGATTTTGAACCAGCGAAGAACTTGCAATAAATGTTATTGGGAGTCTGCGTAAAGATGTGATATTTTAAAGAACATCCTATACTCTGCAATTTTGCAGAATACAGGATGTTCTGTTCTTATGCGTTAAGTACCCTGCACTTTTTCAACGTCAAAAATACTCTCTCAAAAGCCACGCCGGCGTACAGCTCCACGCATGGCAGAAGCTGTTCACCTGCGTATTTCCATAAGGCGAAGCGTTCGGATCCTTGGGGTCAAATGCCTCCCAGAAGGTATCCGCCCCCAGCTCGATCATACCGCCCCAGTAGGTTCTCATCAGCTCCAGCGCCTTCTCCTTTTCTCCCACATGGAGCAGCGCCTCGATCACATGATGGTACGCGTAAGGCGTCGCCACGCCCATTTCCGGGCTCTCCTCCAGGAGATGCAGCATCAGCCTGCGGCTCTGTTCCTTTTCCAATACATCCGCAAGGACCATCCACGCCTGGGTGGACCAGGATACCTGCCGGGACGCGCCGCTGACGAAAAATCCCTGCTCTTCATCCCAGAAACGCTTCTTTGCGTTTTCCAATGCTTCCTCTAAGAGCTTCTCGATCTCTGCCTCCGCCTTCGGATCCTCCGCCAGACCCGCCAGCACTTTTCCGTGGCGCAGGCAGTAGATCCACACGCCCTGGGCCGGCGCCTGGCGGTCGATCCCGTCCTTCCAGTCAATGAAAGCCAGCATGGGGTTCTTTTCCGTATCCGGCACGCCGTCCTTCATGTCCTCCTGGGCCAGCTCGATCTGCCGGTAAGCCGCAGGCCACAGTTCCTTTACGATATCCAGATCCTTTGTCTCCTGATAATAGTCGTATAAAATGGAAACAAAGAACAGGGAATAATCCCACAAAAAGGTATCGTCCACCTGCATCACCGGCTCTGTGAACAGGCAGGCGCCGATCTTGCCGTCGTCCCGGGTCAGGCCTGCGAAGAGGTACATGCAGCGTTTCACCAGATCATAGTTGCCGAAGGTGGCGTAGTTTGCCTTTGCCTGCAGACGCAGGTCCCCGATCCACAGACGGCGGTCCCGCTTGGGGCCGTCCTCGAACACATGCTGCATGCAGTCCTGCAGCGTTTTCAGGCTGGCGCGGTCAATCTTCTGCAGGTCTTCCGGAAGTCCGTCCACCGGCTTTACCGCATCCATGGATACGGCGGAAACGGCCGTCAGCTCCGCGTCTTCCACGACCACCTGAAACTTCTGGGAGGTATCCAGCGCCAGCACTTCCAGATAGCGGAAGGCATACCGCCTTGGGAGCTTTAACTCGCAGGGGAGCACATCGATATGGATAAACTCCTCCTGGATCCACCCTTTGCTGATCCATCCCTCATAGGTGGAGGAATCCTCCAGGATCTCGTTGGCGATCTCCGCGAATTTCAGCCGCAGAAATGCCGGAGCATCCTGGGGGCTTCCCGCGGAATTCAGCTTTAATGTCACGTATCCCACATGATGGTCGCCGAAATCCATGCAGATGCTGTCTCCCTTTGCCAGCCGCCTCTTCGGCATTTCTTCAATCCCTGTTTTTTCTGTTACTATGCCATGTCCCTGTTCCGACCGTCCGATCGTCACCAGCGACACGGGAGCGGTCTTTTTCTCGATCAGGTCATGATCCAGTTCCACCGCTTTCTTTACAAATGCGTCCACCGTTTTCCGTTTCATTTCCGGTATCACGCTCACCAATGCTTCTGCCATGCTTATTCCTCCTATAAAGTTGTATCGGCACGCGCCGCTTCGCGTCACCTGCCATATCGTCGGAAAGCATTCAAAAAATGCTTCGCATTTGCCTTCCTCCTGACATATGATTATTTCTAACTATTCGTGAAGCTTCTCTCCGTTGGTCGCGATCACGTCCTTATACCAGTAAAAGGATTTCTTTTTATAACGTTCCAGCGTCCCGGTGCCGTCGTCGTTCCGGTCCACATAGATAAATCCATACCGTTTTTTCAATTCCGCCGTGGACGCGCTCACCAGGTCAATGCAGCCCCAGGACGTATATCCCATCACATCCACGCCGTCCTCAATGGCTTCCTCCACCTGCAGCAAATGCTTCCGCAGATAGTCGATCCGGTAATCGTCCTCCACGGTCTTCGTGCCGTCCGCGCGCTCCACCGGCACATCCACCGCTCCCAGACCATTTTCCACGATGAACAGCGGCTTCTGGTAGCGGTCCCAGTAATAATTCAGCACGTAGCGCAGCCCCTGGGGGTCAATCTGCCAGCCCCACTCAGAGGCTTCCAGGTAAGGATTGGGCACGCCGCCCATGAGGTTCCCCTGGCCCTGGATCTGCTTCGCCGGATCCGCCGTATCACAAACGCTCATATAATAACTGAAGGAAACAAAATCCACCGTATGTTTCAGGATCTCCTCGTCCCCGGGTTCCATCCGGATCCGGATCCCGTTCTCCCGGAAATATCGTTTCATATATCCCGGATAATATCCGCACACATGCACGTCCCCGAAGAAATCATTTTTGTGGACGCTTTCCATCACCTTGATCACATCGTCGGGAGACGGACTCAGCGGGTAAGTGGGCATGCTTAAAATCATGCAGCCTACCTTTGCCTCCGGCATCATCTCATGGGCGATCTTCGTCGCCAGCGCGCTTGCCACAAATTCATGATGGACCGCCTGGTACAGATCCTGCGGGGAGATCTTCTCCTTTTCCGTGAAAATGCCGCCGCTTAAGAAAGGCTGGTGCAGCACGGAATTGATCTCATTGAAGGTGAGCCAGTATTTCACCTTGCTGCCGTATCTTGCGAAGATCACGCGGACATATTTCTCATAGAATCCGATCATCTTCCGGTTGACCCAGCCGTCATAGGTCTTCGACAGATACAGCGGCGTCTCATAATGGGAGATCGTCACCAGCGGCTCTATGCCATACCGCAGGCATTCATCAAACAGGTCGTCGTAAAACTTAAGCCCTTTTTCGTTAGGCTCCTCTTCATCCCCCTTCGGGAAAATGCGGCTCCACGCAATGGATGTCCGAAAGACCTTGAATCCCATCTCCGCAAACAGCTTGATATCCTCCTGATAACGGTGATAAAAATCAATCCCCACCAGCTTCATGTTGTCCGGGGTGGGCTCTTCGGTCCTGGGACCCACGATGCCGCGGGGTGTCACGTCCTGGGTACTCCATCCCTTTCCGTCCTCCTGATAGGCCCCCTCGCACTGGTTGGCAGCCACAGCCCCTCCCCAGAGAAAGTTTTTTGGAAATGCCATCTTCTGAATCCTCCTTTTCTGATCCGTATTGTGCAGACCCGTCAGCTTCATGTGTCAATATACTCACGGCCGATGAAATCTGCCGGGAGTATCGCGCCAGCCGTAGCCGCGAAGCGGCATATTTCCTTATGCGGCTGCGCACATCATGTTATGCTGTGCGGCAGATTTATCTGGCGCGCAGTATAACCTCTTCATGCTGCTGCTTTTAGTTCTTTAAAACGATACAGCGCCCCGATCAGGTTCGCGTCGTTGTAAAATCTGCAGGTCGTCAGCGTTGGTTTCGGAATATGAGGACTGATCATTTTAATGGGGTTGTTGTCAACCAGCGCGTCCATGCTCTCCCGCAGATATTCCAGAAGCAGCGGCTGCTGGCTGATCCCGCCGCCGATCGCCACACAGTCCAGATCCAGCAGGATATTCAAATTGTAGATCTGCACCGCCAGGGAATCGGTAAAATCCCTCAGCCCTTTGAGTACTTCCGGATTTCTGTCATTGGCCTGCTGAAAAATCCGGATCCCATCGTATTCCTCCCAGTTCGTTCCGGTGTGCTTTGCCACCGCCTTTGCCAGCCCCGGCGCGCCGCCGGAGATCCCCCAGTAGCCGTCCAGCGCCTGGGATTGGTTCTCATTGGCGCACACATAGCTGTACTCTCCTGCCGAAAAATGGCTTCCCCGGTAGAGCGCCCCGTTTAGGATCAGGCCGCCGCCTACCCCGGAGCCCAGTACCACCACGGCGCCGTTTCTGCAGCCTTTCAGGCTGCCCTGCCAAAATTCTGCCAGAGCCGCGCATTTCCCGTCATTTTCGATGGATACCGGAAATCCGTACCGGCTTTCCAGCTCCTCCGCCACCGGAGACTCGCTGAGATAGGCAAGGTAACCTGCGGTCACACAATATCCACGTTCCGAATCCAGCATCCCGGGCAGGCTCATGGCGATCCCCGCGATCCGGTCCCTGTACTGCTCCGCGATTCCGTCCAGCATGCGGTAATAGTCTTCCTTTTTGTGGTCCTTGTAGCCGGGAGTGGGAACCTTGTTTTTTTCCAAAATCGCGGCGTTTTCGTCCATCAAGGCGTATTTGGTAAATGTCCCGCCGCCGTCAATCACGAGATAATTTTCCATCCCCGTTCACCTCGTTTTTTCTGCTTATCCAAAATTAATCGCCAGCTTCGCAAAAAAGTCTTCCAGCGTCAGCCTGGCATCCAGATATTTATACACCCGGATCTCCCGGTTGTCCTGTCCGTGGATATAGGTCATATCCTCCGCAACCCTGGGGGCGGGTACGAGATCGTAGCTGACCTTTTCCAACTCCTCCATAAGCACGGCGATGGTTCCCTGGTCGCCCAGTCCCCAGATCTCTCCGTGGGGCCATGCCATTTCATATTTTGCCGCGTACTGGTTGAACTCTACCATCTGCCGGAACAGGTATTCCCCGATCTTTCCGCAGGGACGGACCTTGTGCTGCAATTCTGCCAAAGACACCGCCATCACCTTGTACAGGCTCTTGGGAACCTGCCACAGCGGAACTTGCGACGAAAAGATCACATTTGCCGCATGGACATCCATCATCAGGTTGAACTCAAATCCGCCCTTCGGGTAGTCCCCTCCTCCGATCCAGATGATCGTCATCCGTTCGGCGATCTCCGGCTTCATCAGTAGCGCGGAAGCCACGTCAGTCACCGCGCCCTGGCAGGCAACGTACAGCGGGCGGCTGTCCTCCCTCATGGCCTCCTCTATGATAAATCTCGCTCCCTCGGAATCAATCGGGGTCTTTTCGTCCTTCATTCCGGTGGCAGCTCCCATGAGCACAGGGTATTTTCCTTCCAGCCCCATCAGGTCCAGTACCTTGATGACCTCATCGTAGCTGGCTTTCGCGGTTCCCTCCTCCCCGTAGGTCTGGGGATTTTTCCAGAAATGCCCTGCCACGATCCCTTTTACGTCGAATCGGGGTGTCATCAGGTGATGCGCCACAGCAAACTGGTCATCCGCTTCATTTTTGCAGTCCGTATGTACGATCACACGGACCTTTTTGTTTTCCGGTACTACATACTCATAGTTCCACATAATCCTTCCTCCTTATGAACATATTTTCATATAGGATGCCCGTGGGCATCCCGTCATGGCCATTCAGCCGGTTTATAAAAAAAGAGTTTTGCTTGCGAAACTCGCGCCTGCGGCGGTTGCATCGCAACATCTACCTTGTACGCCGCGGCGCGCATCCCTCAGAGGGCTTTTTCTTACTCAGACTCCGCCTGACGCTTGTTCAGATCCGCGCGGATCTCCGGATATCTCTTATCCAGGTCATACGGGATCATGACCGCGATCGCCAGGATCGTAGACACCAGGGACAATCCACCGAACGCGAAGTTGATGGCGGTCTGTGTCTTCGGAAATACTTCCGCCAGATTCTGTCCTGCCTTCAATGCGGCATCCATTGCCTCGGAGTCATAGGCTCCCCATACCAGAAGCGCGGATACGATAGCCGATGCGGACGCGCTGGACAGCTTGTTCACAAAGCCGGAAAGCGCGTTCTGGGTTCCTCCCAGATTCCGTCCGCACTGCCATTCCGTGTAGTCGTAGATATCCGGCATCATGGAGAAGAACATGCTGGAGCGGAAGCCGAAGCCCAGACCGATCAGTGCCAGGGACAGGGTTGCGATCGTACCGTTGGAGGTAAAGAACAGGATCGCGTAGCCGATCACGTCAACGATCGCGCCGAACTGCATCAGCTTTACCTTGTGGATCCCGCGTCCGTTCAGGTATGCCGCCAGGATCATCGTCGGGATCGCCAGGATCGTCAGCAGGGACAGGGCCAGCGGCATGGAGCTTTGATCGCATACAATGTAATTATAGTAGTACTGCATTGCCCCGTACATTCCAAGGTAACCCAGGAACAGGAAGAACACAAGGAGCAGAAGCATGATATAATACTTATTTTTAAAGACAGCGCCCAGATCCTGCAGGATGGAAGATTTTGCCACGGTCTTGGACGGCGGGTTGATCTCTGCCGTATTGAATACACACAGGCACATGATGACAATGACCATCAGGCCGAGCACGATATTGGTGTTCCGGTAGCCTGTCGCCAGCGCCGCGCCTGTCGCGTCCTGGGAACCTGCAAAATAGTAAACCATCGGGATGACGAACAGGGAAGAGGTCAAGGATCCCAGGTTCGAAAATACGGTACGCGTGGTCGCGATCTTGGTACGCTCTGTCGGAGACGGAGACAGCGCGGAAACGATGGGCGCCATGGGGATATTGACCAGGGTATATCCAAAGGAAAAGATCACGTAGGTCACGTAAGCCCAGGCCAGCTTCGCGCCTGCGCTCCATCCGGTGGGAACGGAGAACAGCAGTACCATGCCGATCGCCAGCACCGGCGCGCCGCACAGCATCCATGGACGGTAACGGCCCATCTTCGTATCTGTACGGTCGATCAGCGAACCTACCATGTAGTCTGTAAATGCATCAATAAACTTTGTAACAACGAACATAAATCCAACTGCCGAAGCGCCCAGTCCCGCACAGTTTGTATAGTAAAACAACAGATAGGTATTTGCCAGAAGGTATGCCAGGTTGCAGGCATAATCGCTGATACCAAATCCAATACGCTGCCTCCATTTAAAGGCGGTCGTCTCATAATAGCTCGGTTCATGTTTTAATATTTGCATAATGATTATCTCCTCTTCCTTTTCATTTTCTTTTTGAAACGCGTTTCCTGATCACTTGTGATGGTTGTATTATAGCCTCCGCGAGAAGATATCTATATCATTATTTCAATATTTTTATCAAAATTAAAACATATTTGTACCTGCACGGCTGCGATGAAGCTCCATTTCTGGATCAGCAGCCGTACAGGTAAAAATCATTCCAGCGCATTGGTCAGGAGCGGAACTCCTTCTCTTTATATTGATCCCGGTACTGCTTGGGCGTCATCTTCATATACCGCTTGAACGCATTTCCAAAATGGCTCTGGGAGTGGAAGCATACATAGTCGCTGATCTCCGTCAGGCTGGCCTCCGAATATTTCAGAAGATTTGCCGCCCGCTCCACACGGAACTTCTGGATATATTCCTGGATTGTCATGCCTATATCCTGACGGAATACCCTTGAGAGATGCCCCGGGCTGATCCCGATGGCCTCTGCGATCTCTTCCAGATAGATCTTATGATTATAATTTTTATAAATGTAATCCTTGCACTGTTCCGTATAGCTGCTGGCCGCCTTTTCAGACTTCACCTCCGCGACCAGGCTTGCAAATTCGTAGATTGCTTTTCGGAAATATTCCTGCAGCTGATTTGTATCTGCGCACCTGTCGATCCGGTTGATAAAAATATCGCTCAGACGGTAGGCCCTGGCAGGAGAGACCCCGCCCGCGATGGCCTCCCGCGTACACACGGTCACCGAGGTCACGGCCAGGTTCTTATAATGGTTCTTTTTCCTGCCGGAAAGGATTCCCGCATTTTCAAAAAGCACATCCGCCCTCCGCCTGGCTTCTCCGGGACGGCCCTCCCGAACGCTTTCCATGACATAGCGTTCCTCCTGGTAGGTGTGATGGTACATATCGTCGTCCAGCTTCCGCATCTCCAGGACTGTATCCTCTTTTTCAACCTCCGCCTCCACTTCCTCCACCAGACCATTTTCCTTCAAAATCTCCTCGCAGTCAAGCGGAACTCCATTTTCCAGTTCACTGATCACAGCCGCGTAGGTCAGGATCCGGAAAAGGACGGTCTTCACCGGATGCTTCTTCTCCTCCCCGGCAATGCCGTAAGCCTCATAGAACCGGTTCAGGCCGGCATAATCCATGTCCTCCGTGCAGACCGGTCCGGCCAGATAAAAGCCGCTCTTTCCTTTTACGCAGATAAAAAAGGCCCCGTATTCATCTTTATAGACGACCGGAAGCGCCTGGCGCATGCAGCGTTTGACCAGCAGCTCCACAAGAAACGGGGCGCACACAAAGGGGCTTTCCTGTTCTAAAAATGCACCGATGCTTTTCGGTGCACTGTTCTCGTCCTCTGTGCAGAAAATGGGGATTCCGCAGAGTGCTTCTATTTTTTCCATCAATTGAGACATCGCGATCCTCCTGTGTAAGGAACTATGCAAAAAAACTTTTACATTGCATTTTTGATCCGCTGCCGCGCCGCCTGCTCACCGTGCCGCAGGCCGCGTACATTCAACGGTTCTTCTGATAGATCTCCGTAAGCTCCTGCATCCGCCCGATGATCTCCTCGTCCAGGATGTCCAGCCCAAAGCCCTGCAGCATCTGTCCGAAGACCATGCCCTTCCGAAGGATCTGCTCCGGGGAATTGCCGAAGACCATGGGGTTCATCCACACATTCGCCCCCAGTATGATCAGCTCCGCCAGCTCTTCCGGGTAGTCGGTATGAATGGAACCGTCCGCGATTCCGTCCCGGATCACCGGAAGGATATAGTTCGGCGCCACATCATCCACCGTATCCCGGAACATGCTGAACAAAAGAGTCGGGCTTCTGCTCAGATCCGGCGCCGCCGAAAAAATCTCTTCCTGGACCGGCCTTTTCAGCGACTCTGCGAAGATCATTTTCAGCTTTTCCCTTCCTGTGATATCCGTCCGGTCACGGATCACGCCAAGCAGCCTGTTGGATTCCTTCGTCATCCGGTCCGTCACCGCCTCCAAGATCTCTTCTTTTGATTTAAAATGGTGATAGATCGCGCCCTTGCTCAGGCCTCCTAAGTTGTTGAGAAGGTCCTGGATGGAGGTGTGCTCATAGCCCTTCTCCATAAACAGGCTGAATGCCGTGTCCAGAATCAGGTTTACCGTTTCCTCGGGGTGTTTATTTCTTGCCATAGTCTCATCTCCTGACATGCAACATGCATCGTTTCTCTTGATACATTTACCTTATCACAAAAAAGGAGATCCGTCAAAATCCCTGGTAATATTTTTCAGCCATTGATAGCTTTTATAATGCCGATACACAAACGGCAGCTTCACAAATTCGTCCAGATAGATCAGAAAATACACCCACATGGGCGAGAGCTTCAGCAGAAACGCGCTGATAAATCCCAGCGGCACCGCAAACAGCCACATATCGATCACATCACAGATAAATCCCCACCGGGAGTCCCCACCCGCGCGGAAGATCCCGCAGATGACGGTACTGTTCATGGCCTGCCCCAGGACAGAATACATATTAATAAACAGCATGATGCTCAGATACCCCTGCGCGACAGCGCTTAGATCCGCCATATTCATAAACAGCGGCCGCAGCAGGAAGATCAAAGCGCCGCCTGCGATCCCGCTGACAAATGTGATCCAGCAGAAGCGGGACGCGTCCTCCTTGACCGTCTCCATCTGCCCGGCGCCGATGGCCTTTCCCAGCAGAATGGCGCCTGCGTTGGCGATCCCGAAGCAGACCACCGTCCCCAGGTTTTTGGCCACAACAGCCACTGCGTTGGCCGCGACCATGTCGCTTCCCAGGTGCCCCATGATCACGGAATACATGGAAAATCCGACTCCCCAGGAAACCTCATTTCCAAAGGCCGGAAGGGAGTATTTCATAAAATCCTGGAACAGGACTTTGTGATGCTCCAGCAGGATCCGTGGCCGGAAACGGATCGTCTCGAACCGGCAGGCATCCGCCAGGCAGATCAGCAGCTCAACGCCCCGGGCAGTAGTCGTCGCAAGCGCCACACCCAGGATCCCCATTTTCGGCAGACCGAACAGTCCGAAAATGAACACCGCATTGAGGAGAATGTTCAGCCCCAGGGCGGATCCGTTGGTGACGGTCGCGAATACCACCCGCTCAATGGAGCGCATGGTACACAGGTACACCTGGGAAATGCTCATGAACAGGTAGGAGATCCCCACGATCCGCAGATAGGGCATGCCTGTTTCAATAAGCTCCGGCTCGGATGTAAAGACCAGCATCAAAAGCTTCGGGAAAAAGCATGCCAGCACAAAAAATACGGACGAAACCAGGATGGACAGCTTCATGCCGATCCCCATGATCTTTTCAATCGTCCGGGTGTCCTTCCTGCCCCAGTACTGGGCGGCCAGCATGCCGATCCCGGAGGAAATGCCGGAATAAACAAGGTTCAATATGAACATAATCTGACTGGCAAGGGAGCCTGCGGAAAGCGCGGTCTGGCTCACCCATCCCAGCATGATCACGTCTGCGGAACCGACGGCCGTGGTGATCAGGTTCTGGCATACAATCGGAAGCGCCAGCCGGAACATATCTTTATAAAAAGTGGATGATTTTGTCATTGTAGTTTTCATAAGCACCGCCTTTTTAACATTGGAACGCTCCTGTACGGTTGCCGCGCAGACCTGTAAGGCATATCCCACAAAAAAGTTATATTTCAAATAGTATAACGGATTTTGATTGGATTGTCTTACGGAATACCAAGAAAAAACTACACTATTTTGACATCAAGAAATTTTCAGCAGTCCCTTCATCATTCGGTTCAAGATCACGGTACTGATACATGCCAGCATCAGTTCCGCCGCAAACGCCCCGTACGCAATTCCCTGAATCCCAAACAGCCCATTCAGGATCAGCGTCGCCGGAATCTCGAATACGATCTTGCGCAGGACCGCAAACACCAGGGAGATCCTCCCCTTCCCTACACTCTGAAATACTCCGATCCCCAGGAAATCGATCACCAGAAATACGATACAGAGACTAAGCGCTCTCAGAAAGATTGCCCCGTACCGGACAATCTCCAGATTGCTGATGAAGATCCGGATCAGCCCGGGCGCAAAGATCCATCCGAACGCCGCCACAACCGCCAGGCTGGGGATCAAAAGCCTTCTCACAAACCGGATCGTATCATCCATCCGCCGGTAATTTCCGCTGGAATAGGAATATCCCACCAGCGGCATGATCCCCTGTGTCCCGCCCAGAGCGACCTGCATGGGGATCATGTAGATCTTCTGGGCAATGCCGATGGCCGCCACTGCTTCCGTGCCATAGCCGGACATGAGATTGTTCAGGATCGTCATCCCCGTCACATTGAGCAGATTCTGGATGGATGCCGGAACCCCCACCCCGCAGATGCCGGTCACGATCTCCCGTTTCAGGGTAAAATCCTTCGGCTTCACACTGATAAATGTGCGTCCCCTTTTTACATACAGCAGTATGAAAAAATAACAGCAGGCCGTACAATTTGAAAGGAAGGTGGCCAGACCCGCTCCGGCCGCTCCCATCCCGAGCCCCCAGGGCATGATGAAAACCGGATCCAGGATCATATTCAAAACGCATCCGCTCATGGTTCCGATGCTGGCGTGAAATGCCGCGCCTTCTGAGCGTACGAAATACGCCATCACAACATTCAGGATAGACGGCGCCGCGCCGCAGATGACCGTCCATTTCATATAGGCTGCCGTTGCGTCCATGGTAGCCGCATCTGCCCCCAGAAGGCGCAGCATCGGCGTTCGGAAGAACAGACAGATTATGGAAATGAGCAGCCCTCCGGCCAGCGCGCAGTAGAACCCAAAGGCCGCGCTTTTACTCACGGTATCAAAATCCTTCCGCCCCAGAGCCCGGCTCATCATGCTGGAGCTTCCCACGCCGAACAAGTTGCTGACCGCGTTAAAGGACAGCATGACCGGCGCTGCCAGCGTCACCGCCGCATTCTGCAGCGGATCGTTCAGCCTCCCCACAAAATACGTGTCGGCCAGGCTGTAAATGACCATCACTAAAGAGCTGAGTACCGTCGGGATCATCAGCTTTTTTGCCGCCTTTGGAATCGGCATCTCTTCAAAAATCGCCTTGTTTTCGATTTGGCTCATCGTTTTATCCACCTGCTGTCGTTCCTATAGGAATCGCCATCATTCCCCGGATTCAGATAAATTCCCATGCCGCGCCTCCATTCAAACTGTTTAATACGTCTGATTATACAGCTAACTTCCGCATACCGTCAACTCCTATCTGCGCGGGATTTCATTTCGGAAATCAAAGGTGTTACAGTTCCTGGCGCGGCTTTCAATAGGCCGGATTCCTTACTGTGAGCACCGCAGGTACGAACAGTAACATGTTATCTCCTCAAAATCCCCGGCTCCCTTTCCTCAAATATACCGGGATCGTATCCAGCGGCGCGTCCGCCTGATACTCCTTTCCCCCTTCATATTCCTTTCCGGAAGCGTATTCAATCCACCTCTCCCCTTCCGGCAGGTATACCCTGCGGGACACTGCTCCCGCGTACAGCACTGGCGCCACCAGTACGTCCGGGCCGAAGAAATACTCATCCTCGATCTCCCAGCATGTCGCATCGCTGGGATACATATAGAACAGCGTCCGCATCACAGGAGTTCCCTTCTCGTGAGCTTCCTCCATGACCCGTCTGATATAGGGCCGCATCCGCTCCCGCAGCTTCATATATTTTTTGCAGATGGCGTAGACCTCTTCCCCGTAGCTCCACACCTCATTCTCCGCGCCGGAACAGCAGGCCGCGCCTCCCGTGGTACCCTGCTGGGGCTGTCTGGGTTCCCGGTCTCCATGAAGCCGCATGACCGGGCAAAAGGCGCCCCACTGAAACCATCTGGCAAATAATTCCCGAAAGGCAGGGTCATCCGGATTGCCTCCATGGCTTCTGCCCCTCCGCCTCCATGCCCTCTTTGCCACATTGTCAAGTGGTGAATTCAAATACTTCCTATTGATGTGATTGGAATGTTTTTCATTTATTATCTATTATGGAGACAAAACAGCGAGCTTTCTATGTTATTGTTTATTCCTCTTATTATTTTTTTGGCAATGATATATTTTTCTCATGAGAAAATGAAAAATAATAGTAGTCAGCTTTTTGACAAAGAAGAAATATTCAACTCGTCATTAATTGAATCAATTTCGAATATTGAAACTATAAAAAACTATCAGGTTACTAATCTATTTGAAAAAAAGGTGGCTCATAACTTGAGTGATCTGTTCCAAGTAATGCAATCATTTTTTGCTTTTAACTTACTACAGACTAATATGAAAAACTTAGTAATTTCATTATTTAATTTATATGTATTAGGGTTGGGGGCATACTTAGTGATTAATAATAATTTTGCTGCAGGATCACTGTTAGTATTTAATTCTTCAGCAATGCGAGTATTTAATCCTTTTTTGAAAATTACAAATATGCAAGCTGCTTATGAGCAAGGGGAAATAGCTAGATTGAGATATCAAGATATACTTAATACAGACGTTTATCGGTAAGCAGGAAATAATCTGTACCTGTTCAAAATGATCAGCATTTGATAAACTGTTCCTTACTTACCAAACAATGAATTCTTCTATAAGCAAAAATTCATTTGGACTTTGACAAAAAAATCCACCCAGCAGTTTCTGCTAAGTGGATGCACCTGGACGATTTGTACGACAGGACTCCGGTATGGATTCTGACCATGGTAATAGTTTCTGGAGATCTTCTTTTGACGGGAATGGACCCAGATCTTTCATGCGTTCCAGTATGTAAGCCACATAGTCATATGGCTTAAGCCCATTCAGTAACGCTGTCTCCGTGATGCTGTATACGGTCGCGCTGGCCTCCGCGCCTTTGATGCTTTTGGAGAACAGCCAGTTGCGGCGGCCAATCGCAAAGTTCTTGATCGCCCTCTCAGCCGCCGAGTTATCGATGCTCAGATGGCCGTCTTCCAGATAGGCTTTTAGATATTTTTCCTGATTTAACGCGTATAAAACGGCCTCCCCTATTTTAGAAGACCTGTTTACAGAGCCTTCCAAAGTATGCAGCCACCCGAAGAAAGCCTCTAAAAGCGGTTTTGACTGCTTCTGACGCTCGGTATATCTTTCCTCAGGAGATTGGTTACGGATCAGTTCCTCTATCTTATAAAGCATGCCGATCCGTGCCATTGCCTGGTATGCAGTTGTTTCTTTCAGCTGTTCTTTGGTAAAGCCCTTTTTCAAAGGGGTAAGGGCTTCATCAAAACGCCGCCTTGCGTGTGCCATGCACCCTGTCACGGTGATCTGCTCCGGAAGGCCGTGGTAAGCCTGGTATCCATCACAGGTCAGATAGCCACGGAATTCATCCCCCAGGAATTCTGCCGGATGGTATCCACCCCTGGTCCTTTCATATTGGAAGAGGACCATCCGTGGGGATCCGCTGTATTCATCCGTAAGATACACCCACATCCAGTTCTGGGTTGTCCCTTTTTGCTCGGGCTCATCGATCACCTGGAGTCGGGTTTCATCACAGTGGATATATCTGCCACGCAGGAATTCTTCCCTCATCAGGTCATAGACCGGCTGCAGGTACCGTTTTGCGCACAGGATGATCCAGTTGGCCATGGTCTTTGTTGACAGGTTCAGGTTATATCTTGCGAACTCCCTCTCCTGTCGCGCAAGCGGCATCCCGTTCACATATTTCGCGTTCATAATGCCGGCAACGAGGGATGGTGTCGCAACACTGCCTTTGAGAAGTGACGGATCTTTCTGCGGGCGCTTCATCATTCCGCATTTGGGACAGGCATAAACATAGGTAGTCTCCTCCACCACTTCAAATCGGGCAGGGATGAATTTCAAATATTTTACGGTCTCCGTAGTCACCACTTTATATTTTGTCCCACATTCAGGGCAGAATCTGTCGTTTCCTTCTAATTTATGTTTGATCACTTCCGTGGTTTCAAAAGCGGAAAGGTCCTCTTCCTTTTTTCCGGTTGGTTTTTTCCGTTTATAAGATTTTGGATGGATCTCCTCCATCTCTGGCTCGGCTGCATTGGGATCGGCCTCTTGCTCCGCCTCATTGAACAGGTCCATCTGCTCATAGCCTTCCGCGTATTTTTCGCTGGAAGAGCCAAACTGCTTCCTCTGCGCAAGTGCCAGCCGATCCGAAAGCAGCGCATTCATAAACTCCAGTTCCTTCGTTTTTTCTTTCAGGAGCTGGATCTCTGTTTCCTGTTTTTTCTGATGCACCTGCATGGCCTGTATCAATGTGATGATATTCTCTTTGCTCATATCCTGCAATTGTTTTTCAGAAAAAAGCGGTTCCATGATCCAGCCCTCCTATCTCTTGTGGTCTGAGAAAAGTATATCATGAAACCGCTCTGTTTTCGAGAGGAAACCGGATGGAAAAACAGAGGAAATTTTACAGAAAACTGCCGCATTTTCAGCTTTTTGCGAATTGACAGGAAAACCGGTGCGGATCAGATTGTGATCTTCGGATGATGTTCCTCAAAAGCGCCTTTTTGGTTCAGGGACAGTCCATCGCATAACCAATGAATTTCCTTTAAGGTCACTTTTTTCAACTCATCCGGCGTATCTGGCCAGCGGAATGAATTGCGGTCAAGCCGTTTCATCAGGATCCAGAAACCGGATCCGTCCCATTGAAGGATTTTGATGGATGTCCGTCTGCGGTTACAGAAGGCGAACATGCAGCGGGAATACGGATCCAGATGGAATTTTAACTTTATGATCGCGGCCAGGCCGTTATAGCTCTTACGCAGATCCGTACTGCCGCAGGCCAGGTATACGGTAGTCCCGCCTGCCAGGTCAAGCATAATTTCTTAGTGTATGGATCAAAGAGGCCATCAGTTCACGCGGGCAGCCGGCGCTGACCTCGATCCGGATGCTTCCTGGAAGATGGATCGTTATGGGGGGAGACTCCGACAACGGCTGGGAGGAGACCTCTAACTCAGTAGAAGGGAGTCTGGCAAAGACCGGATCCATCCCTTGATCCAATTCGGACGGCTTCTGCATTTGTTTTCTGATCCAATAACTGAGAGTCGACAGAGGGACTTGATTTTCCTGACACCATTGTTTTCTTGACAATCCGCTTTTTTGGAAATCCTGAATTCGCTTCATCCAGAAATCTTCTTTTGTAAGGTTTGTTTCATTCATAGGCAATACCTCCTTGATTTGGAGCTATTGTATCAAAAATAATGGGGGATTCATAGATACGGATTATTTCGTGCTTACGTTTATCGTGAATGGGGGGATATTAAACTCGAAAATGTAAAAGAGCTAGAATTAACAGATGTATCATATTGGTATACAATAAATTCATTGATTTTCAAAAATGTAAATATTAAGATAGAAGCAAATAGTAATATTGCTTTAATGGGTAATAGTGGTTCTGGAAAAGAAACAATAGGAAAATTAATTGCAAACTACTATGGTGTTAAGAAAGGAAGGATATTAGTAAATGGTATTGAAATACAGCAATATACAAAAGAATCATTAACTAACCAAATATTATATATTCCACAGAAAGTCGAACTGTTTTCGGGCACTATTTTAGAGAATATTTTATTAGGAAGAGATATTGATAAAGAAAAAGTATTCAAAATTTCAAGGTGTATTGGTTTTGACGAAATTGTTAATCAATTCTCTAAAGGGTATAATACTATTATTGGAGAACGTGGAATTATGTTATCTGCAGGACAAATGCAAATGTTAAATATAATTAGAGCAACAGTCCAAAATTATAATATAATTATATTTGATGAAGTTACAAATGGGTTAGATTTTGAATCAAAAGAAAAAGTTTGTAATTATCTGTTTGAATATGGTAATATAAAATTATGGTGTTAGTCAAAAAAAGTGTTGGTAATTTCTTAAATCAACAACAACTGCCAATTACGGACATCTTTTATGCTGTGCCAATAGCATTCTTGTCCGACTGT
>NZ_JBQIKP010000072.1:0-16992 GCF_056796775.1 Schaedlerella sp. | reverse complement strand
ATTTTTCTGGGATTGATATCAGGATTTGCTTTATATATTTCAGATTTGATGATTTTTTTCAACTGCCTGCTGGGCGTGGTAGGCTGCAATTCCCTTTGTTGCCTTTTCATGCAGCCTTCTTAGAAATTCCTGATACCCTTTATCTTTATACAATTTTGAACGGGGTGTATCGCTGATCACCAGCATATCGACATCATAATCTTCCGTACATCTGCTTTCGATTACAGAGCCAAACAGAATGATCTGGCAGATTCTGGAACATACGCCGGCTGCTTCAATGATATTTTCAACCACTTCTTTTTTTATATCAGCTACTTCAATCTCGGTATTAAAATTTGTTTTGACATTTACCAGTCGGCACATATGTCTGCCCCCTTTCGAAAACCAATCCGCCTCCCATGTTTGTGCTGCTTTCATTTTAACATAGAAAAATACAAAATTACAAACCGGACTCAAAAAAATATAATCCTCCCCCTTTTTTCTCGTTACAGGTCACACCTTGACCAGGCGTGCCCTGTAACAAAGAGAATGGTTGATCTTTTACTGCCGTTCAAAAAGGTTGACAACGTAAAAGGGAGACAATATACTAAAAACCAGGAAACAAAAGGACTGGGGGTGGACGTTTCAATGCAGGCAAAAGATGTGGATATTCAAGCTGCCGCAGAACCCTCCGTACAGGAGCTTCGGGAACGTTCTTATGAATTTGGACTGCCGGATTACCTGCAGCATGATCTGGACGCTTACAAAGAAGGTCTGGAAAAAGGATCTTCCTTGCTTGACTGCCTGTGGGGGGAGTTATACGGGAGTATCAACACAGCAGAGATCAGCGCCGGCGCGATCACTCCGGAGCATGCGGACTATCTGCGGAAAAAATTCCTTTGGGGAGGCCAGGAGAATGGGCGGAATTGATTTTACGGATTGCCGGCGTATTTTTGGGAAAGCGTATAATGGCGCAAATGGGAAGAAAATCGCGGTAGAATATAACGGGGCTATTTATATGCTCAAATTTCCGCCGTCTGCGGAAAAAAAACCGACCGCGTTATCCTATACGAACAGCTGCCTTAGCGAGCATATTGCCAGCACCATTTTTCAAATGCTCGGGATCTGCGCTCAGGAGACGCTGCTCGGGACTTTCCAGATATCAGGAAAGACAAAAATCGTCTGCGCATGTAAAGATTTTACGGAAGACGGAAAAATACTATATGATTTTTGCTCCATAAAAAATACAGTGATTGATTCCGAACATGGGGGAACTGGTACGGAATTGTCGGATATTATGGAATCTCTTGAAAAGCAGCAGTTTGTAAATCCGGAAAAACTAAAAGAACACTTTTGGAATATGTTTATCGTCGATACCTTGCTTGGGAATTTTGACAGGCATAATGGTAATTGGGGATTCCTGATTGACAACAAGCGGCAGTCTGCGGAGACTGCGCCTGTTTTTGATTGTGGGAGCTGTCTGCTTCCGCAGGCTGATGAAAGTATTATGAATACAATCCTGCGGGATGAAGACGAGCTCAATGCCCGTATTTTTCATTTTCCTACGTCCGCAATCCATGAGCATGGCAGGAAGATCCGTTATTATGATTTTTTGATGAAAGGTGAACATACGGAATGTATGGACGCGCTTTTGAGGATTTTACCGAGAGTGGATATAGAAAAACTGAAAGCTTTTATTGCAGGCGTCCCATATCTTTCTTCTTTGCAGCGGGAATTTTATCAGACCTATATAGAGGCAAGGCTGGAAAAGATTCTTTTACCGGCTTATAAGAAAATACATTGCTGATCACATTAAGACATACAAAGGAACTGGAAAATTTCCAGTTCCTTTTTTCAATTTCACATATAATTTTTCCACTTTCCCATGTCTCCGCCATAGAATTTGTGCATGGAAACTGAAAGTTTTCAACTAGGAATCAAATCTCCATCTGGTATATAATGTAATTGTTCAGAACAGTTCAGGACGTAGAAATGATTTCATAAAGATGACAGAAAGAAGCCGAGGATCGTTATCGTTTATTCATGGGCCGTGCACTGCGCTGCACGGTCACAGGCCAGCATAGTATTGGGGCTGGAATCCGGCCTCTTGCCGCAAGGCAATTTTAAACAGGCCGGATTCGCTGCTGTGAACATCGCGGATGTGAACAGCAGCCGGTAATCTTCCGTTATCCGCCGCATCTGCGAGACAGCCGATGCGGGAGAAGCATCTGACACCGCAGGACGTGCAGATCCCAGCGGTGAAAAACTATCTGAAAGTGAAGGAGGTTGTGATTTAATGCACGACAAAAAAGTAAAGAAGAGGGGATTTTTTTCGAAGCTCAGGACCAACAAAGAGCTGCTGATCCTAAGCGCCCCGGGTGCAGTCTGGTTTTTTCTGTTTGCCTACCTGCCTTTGTTCGGGATACTGGTGGCATTTAAGAAATACAGGTTGTCGGGCAATTTTTTCCAGAGCCTGATTTCCAGCGAATTTGTAGGACTGGACAACTTTAAATTCCTGTTCAGCAGCGGGGATGCCTGGATCATCCTGCGGAACACGGTACTGTACAACGTGGCGTTTATCGTTCTCGGAATCGTACTGCCGGTGATCGTGGCCCTGCTTTTAAATGAACTGAAAAATAAAGGAATGGCGAAGATCTACCAGAGCTCCATGTTCCTGCCCTATTTCCTGTCATGGGTTGTGGTCAGCTACTGCGTGTTCGCGTTCCTGAACCCGGAAAAAGGCTATTTCAACGCAGTGCTCCAGCAGTTCGGCCAGGACAGCGTTTCCTGGTATACGGAGAAAAAATACTGGCCCTTTATCATCATTTTCATGAGCCAGTGGAAAGGCGTGGGCTACAACACCGTCGTATACCTGGCGTCCATCTGCGGCATTGACAAGACCTATTACGAAGCCGCCGTACTGGACGGGGCCACCAAATGGCAGCAGATCAAGTACATCACCCTGCCCCTTTTGCGGCCGGTTATCACGATCCTGCTGATCATGTCCATCGGAGGCATTTTCAAGGCAGACTTCGGGCTGTTCTACCAGCTTCCCAAGGATTCCGGCCCTCTGTACCCGGTGACAAACGTACTGGATACCTACATTTTCCGGGCGTTGAAGACCAGCGGCGAGATCGGGATGAGCTCGGCGGCGCTGTTCCAGTCTACAGTCGGATTTGTACTGATCATGATCGCCAACAAGATCGTGTCCAAAGTGGACAGCGAAAACGCGTTATTCTAAGAAAGGAGATAGGAGAAAATGTCATTACTGAATTTAAAAGAGCGTGCTTATGAGAAAAAGCTGCGGAAGCTGGAAGACGCGCAGTGCAGCTACAACTCCATAAAAAGCTCCACCAATGTACTGTTTAACACGATCCTGACGATCCTGTCCCTTCTGAGCGTGATCCCGTTTATCTTCGTCATCATCATTTCGCTGACGGACGAAGAAAGCCTGGCCATGAACGGCTACCGGTTCATCCCGGAAAAATGGAGCTTTTACGCATACGAATACATCGTCAGCGCGGGAGAAAATATCATCAGAAGCTACGGCGTGACCATCCTGGTAACGGTGACGGGAACGCTTCTGGGGCTGCTTCTGACCGGAACCTACGCATATGCGCTTTCCAGAAAAACCTACGAGTTCCGCTCCTTTTTTACAAAGGTGATCACGATCCCCATGCTGTTTTCCGGCGGTATGATCGCCAATTACCTGATCGTGACCAAGGTGCTGATGCTGAAAAATACCATTTGGGCGCTGATCTTGCCGTTGTGCCTGAACTCCTACAACATCATCGTGCTGCGGACATTTTTCAAAACAAGCATTCACGATTCGGTGGTGGAGTCGGCAAAGATCGACGGGGCATCGGAGTGGCACCTGTTCTTTAAGATCGTCATTCCCATGGCGCTGCCGGGGCTGGCAACCATCGGACTGTTTTTAACATTGGGCTACTGGAACGACTGGTTTAATGCTATGATGTACATGGACGATAAAACCTGGATCCCGCTGCAGTATTTGCTGATCCAGATTGAGAGCTCCATCGACTGGCTGGTCAGCAACAAGTCCATGATGGGCGTGGACGGCATCCAGGCAGCGGCCAACCTGCCCAAGGAAACGATCAAGATGGCCATTGTTGTAATCTCCACGCTGCCGATCATCTTTGCCTATCCGTTTTTCCAGAGGTACTTTGTAAACGGGCTGACCATCGGGGCGGTAAAGGAGTAAGAGCAGGCCGGACAGCGGATTCTGCATTTGAATCATGGAAGAAATATGGAAGAAAAACTGACAGCCACGGAATCCCGCGTCATTTGCCGGATGCGGGATTCAGGGAAGGCATAATGATACCCCAAAGGGCATTCCAAAACTTAAGCCCCTGAGGGGCACAGAAAATAAAAAAGGAGAATTTGATCATGAGATGGAATAAAAAGTGGATGGCACTGACAATCGCATCCGCGCTTGCGGCCGGAAGTTTAGCAGGCTGCGGAGGAAAAGGGGAGACCAACGAGAGCGGAGAAGAGATCACGGAGCTGACCTGGTACCAGGTGGGGGATTCCCAGAACGACGACCAGACGGTCCTGGACAAGGTGAACGAGTACACCCAGGAAAAGATCGGCGTGAAATTAAACATTGTAAAAGTAGGCTGGGGAGACTATAATCAGAAGATGCAGGTAGTCATCAATACCGGCGACGCATGGGATCTGTGCTTTACCTGTTCCTGGGCCAACGATTATCTTCAGAACGCCCAGAAGGGTGCATTTCTCGAGCTGGACGACCTGATCCAGGAGCAGGAAATGTACGAGCGGATCGACCCGCGTTTCTGGGAGGCGGCCAAGGTAGGCGGAGTGACCTACGGTGTGCCCAGCGAGAAGGAGATCGGAAACTGCCCCATGTGGGTATTTACCAAAGAATATGTAGACAAATATCATTCCATATGAAGAGATCCATTCCCTGGAAGACTTAGAGCCCTGGCTTAAGCTGATCAAGGAGAAAGAGCCGGATGTGGTGCCGCTGTATCTGACCAAGGACTATACGGCGCCTACCTATATGGATAAGATCCAGGACCCGGTGGGCATCGAATACGGGGACGATTCTCTGACCGTGAAAAATGTTTTCGAAACCGAGAGAATGAAGTCTACGCTTGCAACCATGCGCAAATATTATACGGAAGGCTATATCAACAAAGACGCGGCTACCGCTTCCGATGACAAATCCATCAAGCGTTTTGTCACAAAGGGCGACGGCCAGCCATACGCGGAGCTGATCTGGGGCAAGGACCTGGGGTATGAAGTGGTGGCCACCCAGATCATGGATACGAAGATCACCAATGCTTCTGCCAGAGGGGCGCTGACGGCTGTCAACAAAAATTCCGAGCATCCCGAAAAAGCCATTGCACTGCTCAACCTGATCAACACCGACGAATATCTGCGGAACCTGCTGAACTACGGAATCGAAGGCGTACACTGGGAGAAGGCGGAGCCGGACGCATCCGAGGTTGAGGCTGCGAAGGGAAAAGAGTATGTCTATGACTTCAAGATCAAGCTGGACGAAGCGGCGAAAAAAGACTATTCTGTGCCTTACTGGGTGCAGGGAGGACTGTTCAACACTTATGTATTAGATAACGAGCCTCTGGACAAATGGGCAACCTTCAAGGAGTTCAACGATGCCTCCGAGGAAGCGCCGTCCTTTGGGTTCGACTTCAACCTGGACCCGGACAGCACCCAGGTAGCGGGCTTTCGGAATGTCCTGGATGAATTTGGAAAATCCCTGTATACAGGAAGCGTGGACCCGGAGGAATACCTTCCGCAGCTTCAGAAGAAGCTGGAGGCAACCGGCGTGCAGGATGTGATCGACGAGATGCAGAGCCAGATTGATGAATGGAAAGACGGAAAGTAAAGCTGTTTCTTATAAGCGGCCGGCCCGGCCGTGAAAAACAACTGTAAATGCGCCGCTTCCGCTGAGACATGCGGGAGCGGTGAATCATGCGAGAGGAGCGATGGAACAATGAAAAGAAGTGAGATCAACCAGGCCATCAAAGGCATGGAAGCGTTAATCAAGGAGCACGGTTTTGAGCTGCCCCCATTCTGTAAATGGACGCCCGGGGATTGGGCGGAGAAGAATCACGAATACGATGAGATCCGCGACAACATGCTGGGATGGGATATCACAGATTACGGACTTGGAAAATTTGACCAGGTCGGATTTGCGCTGATCACCCTGCGGAACGGAAATCTTAAAAATGACAAATATACGAAAACCTACGCGGAAAAGCTCTTGATGGTCAAGGAAGGCCAGATGGCGCCCATGCATTTCCACTGGAATAAGATGGAGGATATCATCAACCGGGGCGGCGGCAATGTCCTGATCACGGTTTACAATTCCACGGAAAATGGGGAGTTTGCGGATACCGACGTGAAGGTGAACTGCGACGGCAGGGAGTTTACCGTGCCTGCAGGAACTCAGGTTCGGCTGCAGCCGGGGGAGAGCATCACGGTCTATCCCTATATGTACCACGATTTCCATGTGGAAGAGGGAACCGGGGCGGTTCTTCTGGGAGAGGTCTCCATGTGCAATGACGACGAAAACGACAACCGGTTCTACGAGCCCATCGGACGGTTCCCGGCCATTGAAGAGGACGAACCGGCGTACCGGCTGCTCTGCAACGAGTATCCGGCGGCAGAGTAGATACAGATTGGCTTGATGATAAGGAATTGTCAGGGCAGCAGACGGGGCAGAGGTCTGCTGTCCTGGCTTTTGCGGTGATGATTGGAGATTCCACTGCTTGCTCTGGGATCTAGAGAAGAAGGAGGATGCTGCATAGATGGAAGTGAGAACATTAGATCAGAATTGGAAGATGCGCCGCGCGGGCGGAGAGGAATGGCAGGAGGCTGTGGTTCCCGGATCGGTCTATACGGATCTGCTGCGGAATCAAAAGATGGAGGATCCGTATTGGAAGGACAACGAGGATCAGATCTGCGCCCTGATGAATGCGGATTATGAGTATGTCTGTACCTTTGAGGAATCGGAGATCGATCCATACTCAGAAGTATTCCTGCGTTTTGAGGGCCTGGACACAGCGGCGGAGATTTTCCTGAATGACACGCTGATCGGGGAAGCCTGCAATATGCACCGGATATGGGAGTTTGACGTCCGTTCCCTGCTTAGCGCTGATGAAAAAAATGTTCTCCGGATCCTGCTCCGGTCTCCCTTGAAATATATTGCAGAAAGCTACAAAAAATATGGAAATATTGGAAATGAAGATACTTACGAAGGCTTTATGCACCTCCGGAAAGCGCATTATATGTTCGGATGGGACTGGGGCGCGCATCTTCCGGATGCCGGGATCTTCCGTCCGGTCCGGCTCTGCAAGGTGAACAAAGGAAGGATCGACAGTGTCCGGATCAGCCAGACCCACCGGGACGGGCGCTGCATCCTGGATTTTGACGCGGAGTATGCGGCAGATGCGCGGGAAGACTGCAGCATCCGGATCCGGGTGACTGCTCCGGGGGATGAGAAAGAGGATACGGATTTTATAGCGGACGATCAGCAGTTTGAAACCATACTCTCCCCGGACGGAAAAGGCAGCATCCTCATAGAAAATCCCCGGCTCTGGTGGGTCAACGGCCTGGGCGCCCAGCCCTTATACGAAGTAGAAGCCGTCCTATTTTGCGGCGGCGTACAGGCGGATTCCTGGACGCGGCGGATCGGCCTGCGCAGCATGACCATGCAGCGGGAAAAAGACACCTGGGGCGAGAGCTTTGCACATGTCATCAATGGAAAACCATTTTTTGCCATGGGCGCGGACTACATTCCGGAGGAGCATCTCCTGGGGAGGCGAAGCCCGGAGAAGACCCGCCGGCTTCTGGAGGACTGTAAGCTGGCCAACTTCAATGTGATCCGTGTCTGGGGCGGCGGCTTCTATCCGGACGACTGGTTCTACGACATTTGCGATGAGCTGGGGCTGGCCGTCTGGCAGGACTTTATGTTCGCATGCTCGGTGTACGAGCTGACGCCGGAATTTGAGGAAAATATCACCCGGGAGTTTATCGATAATGTAAAGCGGATCCGGCATCACGCCTGCCTGGCGCTGTGGTGCGGCAACAACGAGATGGAAATGTTCGTGGATCAGAGGTGCTGGGTGACGAAGCCCACGGAGGTGCGGGATTATCTCCTGATGTACGAGCGGATCATTCCCGGAGTCCTGAAAATCCATGATCCTCAGACCTTTTACTGGCCTGCGAGCCCGTCCTCCGGCGGGTCCTTCGACCACCCCAACGATCCGAACCGGGGAGATGTGCATTACTGGGAAGTGTGGCACGGAAACAAGCCCTTTTCCGAGTACAGGAAGCACTATTTCCGCTATGCGTCGGAGTTCGGCTTTCAGTCCTTCCCGTGCAAAAAGACCATCGAGACCTTTACCGACGATCCCCGGGACTGGAATATTTTTTCCTATGTCATGGAAAAGCACCAGAGGAATTACGGCGCAAACGGAAAGATCATGAATTATCTCCAGCAGACCTACCGTTATCCCACCCGCTTCGAGGATGTCCTGTACGCCTCCCAGCTTTTGCAGGCAGACGCCATCCGCTACGGGGTGGAGCATTTCCGGAGAAACCGGGGGCGCTGCATGGGGGCAATCTACTGGCAGCTGAACGACTGCTGGCCGGTCATTTCCTGGTCCTCCATTGATTACTGCGGACGGTGGAAGGCGCTCCACTATTACGCGAAACGGTTTTTTGCGCCTATACTGATTTCCTGCGAGGAGCAGAGCTGGCTCACCCAGGAAGCCAACATGAACCGGCAGCATTTTGAATTTGAAAAATCCATCCGTCTCAACGTGGCCAATGAGACACAGGAGGACAGACGGGTGACGGTTCGGTGGAACCTGAGAAACGTATCCGGCGAAAGCCTCCGGGAAGAAGAGGCGGAGGTGCTGGTTCCGGCGCTGTCTGCCGTCTGGCTGGAAAAGACGGAGCTGCCGGAGGTGGACGTATTTTCCCAGTATGTGAGCTATGAGGCATGGATCGGCGGGGAGAAGGTTTCGGAAGGAACGGTGATCTTCTCCTATCCCAAGTATTTTCGGTATGAGGACCCCAAGCTTTCTCTGGAAACGGACGGGAAGCGGATCACAGTCACGGCCGCGGCTTACGCAAAGAGCGTGGAGATCCAGAATGAGGCGGAGGATCTGGTGCTGTCGGATAACTACTTTGACTTAAACGGCGGCAGCAGGACGGTGGAGATCCTGAGAGGAGAAGCGAAGGGGCTGCGGGTGCGGAGTGTGTATGATCTGTAGAGGGATCCGGGCGTTGCCGGCTGTGACGCCCTGCTCGGAAGGATGGTGTTGTTGTCAGATTTACTCAAAAACCTAAATCCATAACAGGGGCGGAAATGAAAGAATGATAGATTGCAATTTGAGGAAGAGAAATATGCGAGAAGATATTTTGAGGAATTTGCAACAGGAAATATATGATAGATGCCAAAAAGAATCGAATAAGTTTGGGATAGGATGTTACTATCATATTGAAGCTGTAGTTAAAAATGCAGAAAATCACAGAGGAAGCGTAAGCTTAACGAAAAATACTCCTGAAGAATTGTGTGTTGCAGATGCCGATGCAATTTCACACTTCGATAGTGTGCCCAGTTTATTGTATTTAGCTTATGTTGAAAAAGGAATGGGAATTAAAGAGGGGAAGGAATTTGTAAAAGCCAAATTAGCAAGAAGCTTTCGAAAATTATCTATAGAGAGCAAAAAATATTATCAGGACAAGTTTGAAAAAGTCATGGAAGTCTTGGGGTGACAGTGTCCGATTTATTGTAGAGACAGCAAAGCCAATCGAGCCAGTCAACGGTCAAGATGAACGGCGCAAATGCGACGTCTGCTGTCAGCAGCCCATCTCGCTGCCAGCATGTAGTTTCTTGTAAACTGACCCGAAATTTATGTAAAAGAACACGTTTATTCGTTGGAATAAATGCGTTCTTTTACATTATAATTGACGAATGGGAGCTTGAAGCGTATAATAAACAAGAATAAGAAACTGACTCAGAAAGGCAGGGTGGGCGTTATGAAGAGAAAGATCATGGAAAAATTGCTGCAATGGAGAAACCAGCGGACGGACCGGATGCCGATGCTGCTCTATGGGGCAAGGCAGGTGGGGAAGACATTTGTCATGCGGGAGCTGGCTGCGGTTGGATTTCAGAATACGGTTTATGTGAATTTCGAGGAAGACCAGCGGATTGGGGAATATTTTCGTGGCAATATCAAGGCAGATGAGGTTCTGTCTGTTTTGGAAACATATTTCCATACCCGGATCATTCCGGATCAGACATTGATCATATTTGATGAGATCCAGATGTGCGAGAGGGCGCTCACCTCTTTGAAATATTTCGCGGAGGAGGCGCCGGAATATCATGTGATCGCGGCGGGAAGCCTTTTGGGAGTGGCATTGAAGCGGGAGCAGTTTTCATTCCCGGTTGGCAAGGTACAGATGCTGACCCTGTACCCCATGGACTTTGAGGAATATCTGTGGGCAAAGGGGAAGGAGCTGCTGGCAGAGGAGATCCGGAAGCATTTTGCAGAGAATACGGTCATGGCGGCGGAACTGCATCAGGATGCCATGCAGGAATACCGGCATTACTGTATCACAGGAGGGATGCCTGCCGTAATAAAGGCTGATATCGCCAGGGACGCGGTACTGACCCAGGAGGAGATCCGGCAGATGATCTTGAACGCATATATTGCGGATATGGCAAAATACGCGCAGGAAAAAGAGACTGTGAAAATATTTGCGGCCTATGATTCGCTTCCGGTACAGCTTGCGCGGGATTCCAAAAAGTTTCAGTACAAGCTGATCAAATCCGGAGCCCGTGCTTCCCAGTATGGGGACTCCATCGACTGGCTGGTGCAGTCCGGGATTGTATATAAATGCGGCAAATGTACCCAGGGCTTTCTGCCTCCGGCTGCCTATCAGGATCTGTCCGCTTTCAAATTATATTACAGCGATCTGGGACTTTTATCCGCCAGGACCGGCATGACGGAGCAAAGCCTTCTTGCCCGGGAAAGTGAAAGATTCCGGGGCATTTACGCAGAAAATTATGCGGCATGCGCGCTTCGGGCCAACGGATATGAGCTGTTTTACTGGGAATCGGAGGGCACTGCTGAGGTGGACTTCCTGATCGTCCGGGAAGGGCGCGTGATCCCGGTGGAATGCAAGGCGGGAGATCATGTGAAAGCAAAAAGCCTGATGGTGTACCGGGAGAAGTATGACCCGGCATATTGCATCCGGATCTCCGGAAGGAATTTTGGGATGAAGGACGGGATCAGGTCGGTTCCGCTGTATGCGGTGTTTTGTATCTAAATCAGTGCCCGGAATTTTGGTACAGAGCAAGAATCTTCCGCGCCTTTTCCTTTAAAATATTCCTTGCTTCCACCGGTTCAATAATCTCCACATACTCTCCAAAAGACAGCAGATACAGGAAGGTCCAGTCGCTCAGCTGGTACCGGAATGTGACCTCCAGCGTACCGTCGTCCAATTTTTTAATGTATTTTTCCTGAAATTCATCATAGACCTTATACGCGATCTTTTCCGAAAAATGCAGTTTGAATACGGGGATATCGTATTCTTCCTTATAAGCGGGATTCAGTGAAAAATCCGCCGGCAGCTCCCGGTCAAACAGCTCACTGGTGATCACAAGCTCCCGCATGCGGGACATTTTATAGGTGCGGATTTCCTTTCTGCGCCGGGAATAGGCGATCAGATACCAGGCGTGTGATTTGAAAACCAATTTCAGCGGTTCTGCAGTTTGCTCAGTGACCGTCAGCTCCGAATTATAATACGTAAATGTGATCACATATTTGTTGATGACCGCGCGCTCCAACGCCGTGATATTGTTCCGCTCCTTTTCCGGACTGCCCCAATAGGAAAAATCAATCTCCAGCCATTCGGACTGCAGATTGTGGCTGAACAATCCGGCAACCTTGTTCAGAGTTTTTTCCGCATCCGGATAATTCGACGATTTCAGGATCTGCAGCGCCTGCACAATATTGCTCTGCTCCGCCTGTGTGAAATAAGTCTTGTCCAGTGAGAAGCCCTCCAGCAGAGACAACCCTCCTCTGTATCCCTTCTGCGACAGGATCGGGATGCCGGCAGCCGACAGGATATTGATGTCCCTGTAGATCGTGCGGGCAGAGACACCAAGCTCCGCTGCCAGCTGCTTTGCTGTAATATTTTCATGACTCAGCAGGAGAAAAATAATCTGGATCAGTCTGTCTATCTGCATCGTTTCCTTCTTCCTTTTTATAGTTCTTTCCCATTTTTTGCGGCAAGCTGTTTTAAATGGTTTAGAAGATCCGGCTTTTCTCTCAGGTATGTTTCCAGGATAGAGCAGGGAAAGCTGCCGCACTCGGCGCAGCTTTGGCAGGATTTTTCCATCCCGCAGTTTCGGATCTCACAGGCTGCGCACATTTTTTCTGATACCGTATCAGAATGACAGCCCAGGCAATATAGATCCTCTTTTTCAAATTTACAGGTCTCCGTGGAATATTCTTTCGCCAATCGCGCCTGTTCTTCCGTATTCTGGCTGACAGAAGCAAGATAAACGGCGCATTCCTTACAATTCAATCCGCAGTATGCGAATTCCATGAGATCAGCTCCTCTCCTAAGTATTTGTCATGGGGAACGATCAGGCACTTGTCAATCGCCTTCCAATAGGTTCCGTAAAGGTTCTTCTGGGCGGTTCCGTAGCTTTCTTTCGTATCAAATTCCCAATACAGCACATATTTCACGCTTTTTACAATGCGGGTGAGCTCCAGAGGGGGAAGGCCTTCTCTGATCTGCTCCATATCGATGCGGTATCCCCGTTTGATGAGCCGGAGCAGGAGCAATCCCTCCTGCTGTTCCAAAAAGGTTTTTGCTTCCTGCATCAGTGCTTCAAATTCCTCCGCTTTTTGCGGCTTGACCTGATAAATGCAGGTTTCACTAAATGACATATCTGGTTCCTCCTTTGTGTGATTCCTGCGCTGGAATGCAATATCCAGGCAGACATGGATATTGCATTTCAGTACAGTCATTCAGAAGAGCAGAGTGTGGAATTGCCTGCTGGTCTGAAAGGTTATATTTTATCTTATCATCAGAAATATGACATCAGCGTGTCGTATTTCCCGGATTTTTCGCGGATAGCAACAGTGGATTTTATTTTATCATGTACTTTAGATTCTGTCACGATTTTTGTTTCTTCAAAAGTATTCCGCATACGATGACTGCAGCAAAAAAGACAAGGATCAGATACCAGAGATTTTCAAGACAAAAGCCATGATCTAACATCAACCGGTATCCCCAGGAAGCGGGGAAAATACGCCCTGCCGTTTCAAGAAGACCGGGCAGCAGATCCGCGGGGAACATGATCCCCGAAAGCATAATGGAAGGCAGAAACACTAACTGCGCTGTCATCGTCAGTTTCGCCTGATTTTTTATGATCAGTCCTAACATACTTCCAATGCTTAACGACACCATGATGTATATCGCAAGCGCAACAAAGAAGATTGGGAGCTGTGCCGGCAAAACGGCTTCGAATAATAGGGGAGCCAGCAGCACGATCACAGCGCAGGAAATCATCAAATGGATCCATGCGGAAAGAAACATCGTAACAAGTCCCAGATAGACAGGCACTCCGTTTGCTTTATAAACTTTGCTGATGTCACTTCCGTAGGTCTCGATCAGCGATGGCGGCAGCCCGATAAACGCTCCCATGGAAACGCTCATCACGACCATAGACTGGATGAGCGTGCTTCTCATACCGGGCATAACAGAAGTGAAAATGCCGCCCATAAGAAGAAAGAAAATCAGCGGAACGACATAGCAGGTCACGAGCAGGGATCTGCTTCGTATATCCAATTTCCACTGTAACGCAACACCATAAAAAAATCCGCTCATTCAGCGTCCCTCCTTGTCATTTCCATAAAATGCTGTTCCAGTGTGCCGCGGTCCACTTTAATATCTAACACCTGCATTTCCTTTTGTTTCAGCTCGCCGAGCAGGGAAATCAGCGTATCTTCAACATTGTCTGTCTCAAAAGTACTGTCCCCTAACTGGGTTTTGATATGGATAAAATAGGTTTTCCCAACCTTGTCTGTCAGTTCCGAAGCTGTGCCGCAAAAGGAAATGCTTCCGTGATTTAAAATAGCGATACGGTCGCATAAGGTTTCGACCTCCGCCATATCATGGCTTGCCAGAACAATGGTCTTTCCCTGTGCTTTGAGCGTTCGGATCTGCTCATGAAGCGAAAATCTGCCCTCCACATCAAGCCCCGCAGTCGGCTCGTCGAGAAAAATAATATCTGGATCGCCGATCAGCGCAAGGGCGAGATGCAGCCGCCTTTTTTGCCCTGTAGACAGCTGGGCATACTGCTTCTTTTCCATTTCCTGGATACCAAGAGTATGAAGCATCGAGCAGTCGATTTTTGTTCGATTCCATTTCGCAAACAGCTTTACCGCCTCCAAGGGTCTGATATGGGCGGGCAAAGAGGAGGACTGCAGCTGGATCCCTGTTTTCCCATTGACGATGACCGTACCGCTGTCATAGCTCCGCAAGCCCTCGATACATTCGAGCGCTGTCGTTTTTCCTGCGCCATTGACACCGAGCAGAGAAAAGACTTCTCCCTTTTCGATCTGAAGCTCCAGTTCCTTAAGAACCATATGACTGCCGTAGCTTTTCCTTAACCTGCGGACCTGTATTGCGTGATGCATCATTCCACCTCCTCGAAGGGATCTGCTCCAAGCTTTGAAAAGTAGATCTGCAGAGCCGGCTCTAAATAGTCGTTTACGGTTTTTTGCCTTTCTTCCCAGGCATTTGCGGCAGTATCAATATTGCCGATTTCCATCAATTTCGGCAGCATATTCCTATCCCCGTTTGTAAATTCCATGATCAGGTTCCAATATTCTTTTACAACCTGCTGACATTTTTCGCTTTCTGGGGGCACATGTTCCTTTTGAAGCTGTACGATTTCATCGCTTAAACAATGAAATCGGTCCATAAAATTTAAGCCGCTTTCCTTATCAAATCTCTTTCGGATATGGTCAAGCGTATCATCATCAAAACGCTTGATCAGATAGTAAGAGTCATTGTTCATCTGCAGATTGACGATAATATCCGCATACTTCTTAAAATTGACGGTCTGCATTTGCAGCACTTCTGCTTTTAACCGTTCGACCGCGGTCAGAGAAGCAGTCAGCTGTTCTATTTTCCTGCGTATGTTATCAGCCTGTTTGGCAAGAGCGTCTGCAACATCCGCCGGTGTTTCTAAAGAAATCAAGCGCTGCTTTATGTCATTCAAAGAGAAGCCCAAGGATTTCAAGGACGCGATCTGATGAAGCGTAATCAAATCCTTATCCGTATAAAGCCTGCGCCCGCCCGCGCTTTCTGCGGATGGAGAGAGTAATCCCTCTTTATCGTAATATTGCAGGGTTCGGACCGTGATCCCCATTTTCTTCGCGGCTTCCCCAACGGTCATATATCCATCGGGAATTGCTCTGTATTTTGCCATGGTTCGTTACCTCCTGAGACATATTATATACTCACAGACGATGAAATCTGCTGCAAGGAACTGTCTGAAAATAACTTATACATCTTGGCTTGTCTCTGCGTAACCTGTACAAGTTCTTTTCATCCAGTTCCCAACATTGCGCCAGCCGCAGCCGCAAAGCGGCATAATCCCCATGCGGCTGTGCGCGTCATATGATACTGAGTGGCAGATCTGCCTGATATTCAGTATAAATCATTACGCAGCGTCACAAGCAAGAACTTTTCGCTAAGTTTTTCAGAAAAGGTCAATATAGCTTTGTTCGATGTATTTTCATATGCGGTTTCTGAAACCATTACAAAAACGACAGGAATTTCCATAAACTAGAATGTAACTAACAAAAAAACGGAAGGAAAAAAGCATTTTTTGAATTAGAATTTAACTATCAACAAAAACAAAACCAAACGAGTTGATGTAAAGTATCGTATGAAAAAACGATACGGGAATTGCCCGCATTAAAAATCTGCTTCGCAGATGGCGGGCAAGTAGGCAATCAATTTGCTGCGCAAATTGGTTACATATAGCGAAAGAGAGGAAATCAAAATGAAGAAGTTAAGAGTAGGAATCGTAGGCTGCGGAGGGCGCAAGGTATTACACCGATTATACCGAGCTTCTGAAGGATGAAAGCATTGATGCCGTTCATGTCTGCACACCTAACGTGGCGCACTGCCCGATCACGGTCGCGTCATTTGAGGCAGGCAAGCATGTGATGTGCGAGAAGCCGATGGCAGCGACCACAGAGGAGGCGGAGAAGATGATGGAGGCATGGAAGAAATCCGGAAAGAAATTCACCATCGGATATCAGAACCGGTTCCGCAAGGATACCCAGATGCTCCATGCGGCATGCGAGGCGGGCGACCTGGGCCATCAATATGAAGGATTCCCGGGAGGCAGCAGCTACGCTCTGCGGGACAAAGGCAGGCGCGGAGATCATCGGCGGCATGAGCAAGGAAGGCGGCTATGACCTGGTGATCAACAAGACCTCACACGGACAGCTGACCGAAGAACAGCTTTCCTCGGGCGGAACCATCGCGTTTTTCGAGGGCGGATCCGACAAGGAAGAGGTGATCGAGTGCAAGCAATGGCTGGAAGCCATCCTCAACGATACGGAGCCACTGGTAAAACCGGAGCAGGCATTCGTCGTGACGAAGATCCTCGACAACATTTACAAGGCAAATCAATTGGGCCATGAGATCAAATTTTGATGAAATATTCGAAGCGGCAGATGTGTCCGCATTGACGGATATCGGTTACGACGGATACACCTGCATCGAGGTGGAAGACAAGGCGTTTGAGAAGAGCCAGGAGGATGCGAAAAAGGCAGTAGTTTTAAGCGCGAATTATCTTAGGCCACTTATAAATATTTTTTGACGCAAAATGGCAAAATTTCTGCATAAGAAAAACACTTATGCCAATGCTGGTATAAGCACAAGGTTTCTAACGGT
>NZ_JBQIKP010000071.1:0-17040 GCF_056796775.1 Schaedlerella sp. | reverse complement strand
TAGAATTGCCCGACTAAAGCCCGACCCGTCCGGCAGTCAGCCGGACAGGGAACGGCAAAATTTTTTACACTTCTTTTACTTCTTTATCTCACATGAGCAAATCCATGAGGATTATCATAGATGCACTAATGGATGTCGTTATGGAATATTTCCACATCACAGAACAGCAGCTTGAGGAATTCACCGCCAACTTTGTTCAGAGACTGCCAAAATACATGCAACAAGCATTGGAGTATGGTTCAGCGGCTGCCTGATTGCTATTTTATGAGCTAAAGTATTGATTTTTCAAGGAGCAACTCCCATTTTTAATGTGGGAAGTTTGAGTTAAATAGTAATAAATACTTTACATTTAGAATGGAATAGTTTATAATATGGGCGATAAGAAAATTTATCAAAATTTGAAAGGTGATATCTATCAATGGCAAGCGAAAAAAATGTCAGTAAAATCATGAAAGAATTAGGGTTTGAACCCAAAGAACATGCCTGTATCGTTGTAAAGTATGCACCCGACGATTCTTTATGCGGCAAGTTGTCCAATTTTTTTACTTTGGAATATTACATCATGCAGCTGTGTGAAAAAGAAATTGTTTTTCTGCCCCTCCAAACGATCTTTGGTGCAGGTATGTTTCCGAAGAAAGAAATTGCATTGCAGATCCCTTATGATACACTCCGGTCTGTAAAGATTACTGAGGTCGAAAAAACATTAAATTATGAAGTCTCCTTCACAACAGATACGGACACCATACGCCTCTCAGTGCATAAAAAAGAATGGAGTGAATTTCGTACCTCTGGAACAGTTGCAACAGGAAACACTTTTCTGAATATTGGAGGATTCGCAGCTACTAAGAGCTGGAAGTCGATCAATTGGCACAGGCAAAACCTGGACAACACGTTTTCTTATTTGCAGAATTTACCACAATCAGCAAAGCCGGCCGAGACAGTCAATAGCAACATGAACGCCGCTGCGGGCTGCTGCTGACAGCTTCGCCTGTCCTTGCCGGTGGGGAATCAAAAGGGCGGCAGCAAAAATGCCGCCGCCCTCTTTAAGCACCAGTGCTCATTATGTTATTGCTTTCTCAAAACATAAAAATAGAACGATGTATTTTGATTTTAACTTAAACTTAATACAGATTTTTTTGTAACTTCATCATAAACTGTAAATGTTATTATGAAGAGCCGTGTGCGGGAAAGCCGCACGCACGGCTCTGTGAGGGGCTGGCATCGTGAGGTACCTGTCTACTCGACTGGAGGAATTAAGTATGGATAAGGACAAAAGAAAATTAACAGAAAAAGAATTGAAACGTAAAGATTGCTTTGAAAAAATAAGCTCTGAAATGCAACAAAAAGGATATAAAATGAAGAATGTGGTTATCAATACACAAAAAGCAAAGTATTTAGCTCTTTTAGTCATGTTTCCGTTTATAGCTTTAACATTTTGGCTCTACAATAATGTGAATGGTTTTAATTTAGATGGAATTTCCTGGGGATATGTTGTGGCGTTGCCTCTGCTTATTCTATGCCTGATTATCGTGCATGAGCTGATACATGGAATTACTTGGGCGATTTTTGCAAAAAATCATTTTCACGCAATTGATTTCGGAATCGTTTGGAGTACTTTATCTCCATATTGCACTTGCTTCGAACCGTTGAAAAAGTGGCAATATCTGTTAGGAACTGCTATGCCTACATTGGTTTTAGGAGGTGGGGGTGCAGTGGTTGCGGTGATGACAAATCAGCTACTACTATTTTTTGCGGCAGAATACATGATTTTATCAGGTGGCGGAGATTTTCAACTTATACTGAGAAGTATATTAGCTGATAAGCGAGAAAGTTTGTATTGCGCCCATCCTTACGAATGTGCTTTTGTAGTTATTGAGAAATAGGAACGAATACTACAAATTCACACTTGTAGGACAAAAGAAAATCGGGACGCGGCAGCTATCACATAGCCACCGCACCCCGGTTTTTTATGGGTGCAGAGATTGGATCGTTACGCAATAGAACGGCATTTTCGGGGGTAAAGGTATAAATCCCTTACTGTTTCATTTTCCCGCCCGGAAAGCCGCATAAATCAAGGCCTATTTTTCCCCTATTGCGTCACATTCGCCCGCATTTTTCTCATGCGCTCGGCGGTCTGTCTGCGGGGGATACGCTTCCGGCAGTCCGGGCAGTAAACAGCCCGGTTGGAGCTGGACGCAAAGGGCGCATTTGATAGTCACCGCCACGGCGCGGGAGATCGCAGAGGTTGAGGGTGAGGAAAAATAAATGCTGTCCGGCTAAAATTGAACAGGAACTAAGAAGCGTTGTAATCTTTTTTGAGATTGCAGCGTTTTCTTTTGTAAAAGTCCGTCATTTTAGGCTTTTTCGGTGTTGTAGGTAGTAGGAAGAACTTTCGTAGCAAGCATAGTAAAGGAGTACCCTTTCCGTATTTCTGCCCGTCCTGTCGGTCAGAAATTGCTTGTTGGGAAGTGTCCCAAACCCTCTATGAGAACGGAAAGGAGCGAAAAACCATGAACGGACGCAAAAGGACGGTACAGGTCAAATTCTATGTGACAGAGGAAGAACGCAAACTGATTGAGGAAAAAATGAAGCTCGTCCCCACAAACAACATGGCGGCGTATCTGCGCAAGATCGCCATTGACGGGTACATTATCCAAGTAGACCACACGGACATAAAGGCAATGACAGCGGAGATACAGAAAATCGGGGTGAATGTCAATCAGATCGCACGCCGCATAAACGCGACGGGGAACGCCTACAAAGAGGATATAGAGGAAATCAAGGGGGTGCTTGCTGAAATATGGCGGTTACAAAGATTAAGCCTGTTAAAAGCGCTTTGAGCAAAGCCCTTGAATATATCGAAAACCCGGACAAGACGGACAATCAAATGCTCATATCCTCTATCGGGTGCAGCTATGAAACGACAGATATTGAGTTTGGCTATACCCTCTCGCAAGAGCGGGATAAGGGCAACAACTTAGCCTTTCACTTGATACAGTCCTTTGCGCCGGGGGAAGTGGACTATCAGAAAGCCCATGAGATCGGGCGGCAGCTTGCCGACGCAGTAACAAAGGGGCAGCATGAATATGTACTCACGACACACATTGACAAGGGGCATATCCATAATCACATTATTTTCTGTGCGGTCAATTTCGTAGATCATCACAAGTACGTTTCCAACAAACGGACGTATTACGGCATACGCAACATGAGCGACAAGCTGTGCCGGGATAACGGGCTTTCCGTCGTCGTCCCCGGCAAGCGCACCCGGACCGTCAAAGTTCCTAAACAGCAGCGCGGCGGCGTCAGTCTGCTTATCGACATTGAGAATAGTATCAAGGCGGCGCAGAGCCGGGGCTATGAACAGTGGGCGAAAATCCATAATCTGAAACAGGCGGCAAAGACTATGAACTATCTCACCGAAAACAAGATTGAACAGTACGCGGATTTAGTCAGCCGGCTTGCGGAAATGGCAGCGGAAAGCGGACAGGCGGCAGACGCATTGAAGAACGTCGAAAAGCGGCTTGCGGAAATGGCGGTGCTTATTAAGAATGTTTCTACCTACCAAAAGACAAAGCCCGTCTATGACGCATACCGCAAGGCAAGGAACAGGGAGAAATACCGCGCCGGACAGGAACAGGCGATTATCCTACATGAAGCCGCCGCAAGGTCGTTGAAAGCGGCGGGTATTGCGAAGCTCCCGAACCTCGCCGCGCCGCAATCGGAGTATGAAGCCCTCCAAGCGCAGAAAGAAGCCCTTTACGCCGATTATGGGAAGCTGAAAAAGTAAGCCGCTTCTGTATATCATATAAATTATTTTTATATAAATGTTGGGTATTTTATACATGAAAGGAAAGAAAATACCATCCTCATTCAGGGGATCAAGAGCATGGCGTAAGATGATGTGAAGTATACGTTATCTGATTTTCCTTAAAATCAGCAATGCAATATCAGTCGTTAAAAGAAACAGGGTATAAACTGTCTGTATCCCATTTGCTAACCGAACGATGTTATCCATAGCCCACGGCATTAAAAATGCGAAAATATTCAAGAGGAAAAACAACACGACATAAGAAATCAGCGAAGCCGTAGCGACCAGCCCTCGTCCTCTTTCATCTCTTCCCTCTTTCGAAAAATAGAAGAATAGGAAATAACCCAAAAACAGGAAACCAAAAACTGCGTTTATCTGCATAAAGGTTCTGTTGTCAAATAAACGAGTCAACCATTCAATCATTTAACATTCCTCCCTAAAGTCAAATAAATCTTCAACCGTAACTCCAAACACTTTTGCTATACTGTATGCAAGCAGCATAGAGGGATTATAACGATTTCGTTCAAGCTGCATAATTGTCTGCCTTGATACACCCACCAAATCGGCAAGCTCTTGTTGTGTCATTCTTTTTGTGGCTCGATATATATGAATCTTACTATCAAACTGATATTTGCTCTTTTTAGCCACAGGCTCACCGCCCTTCATTGTTTTTCATTTTTTATACAGTTATAAGCATAACATATTTCTTGTATTTTGTCGATGAAAGATTTGTAGTGATCTGATTTACATTGTTACAGTTCACGGCCCAACCGGCCGCGAACTGTAACGCATCCAGCCCATTGAAAAGTCGCCTGACGGCGAAGGGCTGGATGCACGCAACTGCTATTTTACTGGCCGGATGCCTTTCAGCAGGGTGCAAGGCACCGTGAATAGTAACTTTACATTACCATACATGTACTAGTGTTGCATTAATAATTGAGTAATAAGTGCTCGCTGTCCATGCCATTACTGCGTTGGAGTCAGTCAACGATGCTACCGGCATCGCCTCCTTCCTCCGCCTTGTACTGACATGAACATCGAACGCTTATTACTTCAAAATTAATGAAACATTGTACTAGAAAAAAGGCTTATAGCCACAGAGAAGCCCGCCTGGTAGGATGAATATTTTGTTGGGCAAATCAGACAAAAATAGAATATAAAAATTGTGCAGATTGTACAAAACAAACACAATTTATGCAGAAATCAAGCAGTTTATGCGAAAATCTGCACAATCGGAAAAAGTATGCTAAGATTCCTTCCAGAACAGAAAAACCTCCCTGTACGGCTCACAAAATCAGGCGCGGTGAGATCCGGAACAGGGAGGCGATCAAAAGGAGGAGAAAGCGGTGGGAATCCTGCAGTCGCTGCAGGACGCAGGTTACGAGACGAACCAGACTCTGACCGACCTGTATACGGAGTACCGGGCAGAACGTCCGGAGATGAGTATGCACTATCAGGACTGGACCCTTCCGGAGCCGACCGCAGATGCCTACACGGACTCCATTATGAGCGAGGCAAAGGATTTCTCCGACACGGCAGTCATCGTGATCGGCCGCTCCGGCGGGGAAAACGCGGACCTGCCGACAGACATGTACGGGGTGATCCACGGTACATATGATCTGGCAAATGTGGTGTCCAGCGCGCCGGATAACTTTGATTTTACAAGATGTGCTTATACCAATAACGGCTCCTATGATGATTTCGAAGAAGGGGAATCCTATCTGGAGCTTTCCAGGACAGAGGAAGATCTGGTGGAAAAGGTCTGCTCCGAATTTGACCATGTGATTGTAGTGGTGAATGCGAATAACACGATGGAGCTGAGCTGGGTGGATGAATATGAACAGATCGGTGCGGTGATCCTGGCGCCGGGTACGGGAGCCTCCGGCTTTGCGGCTCTGGGCGAGATCATCAACGGAACCGTAAATCCATCCGGAAAGACGGTAGATACGTTTGTCAGAGATCTGACGGCGACACCCTATTACAACAACATTGGAAATCATTCTTACAATAATGTGAAGGATCTGAACGACCAGGGAGTGGCGGCGGACCCGTCTTCCATGGGAAATCTTTCCTTTGTAAACTATGTAGAAGGCATTTATGTGGGTTACAAATTCTACGAGACAGCGGCGGAAGAAGGACTGCTGAAATATGAAGATTATGTGCAGTATCCCTTTGGCTACGGATTGAGCTATACTACATTTGAGAAGGAAATCCAGAACTTTAAAGACAGCGGCGATACCATTTCCTTTGACGTGGAAGTGACCAATACCGGCGACGTGGCAGGACGGGACGTGGTGGAGATCTATTTCACACCGCCTTATGAAAACGGAGGGATCGAAAAGGCTTCCGTGAACCTGATCCAGTTTGAAAAGACAGAGGAACTAAAGCCCGGGGCTTCCGCAAAGGTTTCCTTTGAGATCACGAAGGAAGACATGGCGTCCTATGATTCGGAAGGCATCAAGATCCAGGACGGCGGTTATATTCTGGAGGCAGGCGAGTATACAGTATCTGTCCGCTCCGATTCCCATACGGTGGAGGATGAGGAAACCTTTCAGGTGGAAAAGGACATCGACTACAGCAAGGACGGCCGGGAGAGTGATATGGTAACGGCTGTGAACCAGTTTCAGGAGTATGCCCGGGGCGATTTCGAGCAGCTGTCCAGGAAAGATGGATTTGCAAATTATGAAGAGGCATGTGCGGCTCCGGCAGAGGAACAGTATGTGATGTCCGATGAAGTACGGGAAAAGGTGATCGAGAGCGCCGTAGGCACCTACGATGGCACGAAAAATAATGACGATGGGGATGAAATGCCCACCATGGAAGCGGACAACGGACTGACGCTTTACCAGCTCACCGGTCTGGATTATAATGATCCCAAGTGGGAGGAACTGCTGGACCAGCTGAGCTTCGACGATATGGCGAAGCTGATCAACATCGGCGGCTGGCAGACGACGGAAGTAAAATCCGTGGGCAAGATCGCTACCTCCGACTGCGACGGCCCGGCAGGCTTAAGCAATTTTGTGACCGGGGCATATGGAACGGCATATCCGTCCGAAGTATTGATGGCACAGACCTGGAACCAGAGCCTGGCCTATGAACTGGGACAGTGTATGGGACAGGAATACAAAGAAGCCAATAACTACGGATGGTACGGCCCGGCCATGAACACCCACCGCTCCGCGTTTGCAGGACGGAACTTCGAGTATTATTCCGAGGACGGCGTGCTGGCAGGCCGGATCGCGGCAAATCAGGTCAACGGCGCGGCAGAACACGGCGTATATGCATACATCAAGCATTTTGCGCTGAATGACCAGGAGATCAACCGGACCTCCATGCTCATGACATTTTCCTCTGAGCAGGCTATCCGGGAAATCTATCTGAAACCATTCGAGATTGCGGTCAAGGGATTTGAAGGAACCTCCCAGGCGGTGATGTCCTCCTTCAACTGGATCGGCACGGTGCCGAGCTGCGCGAACAGCAATCTGCTGAACAATGTGCTTCGGGACGAGTGGGGATTCGTCGGTATGGTAGAGACGGATTATGACGGCTCTTACGGATACATGATCACTGACCACAGCATCCGCAATGGAAATGATCTGATGCTGGGCTTCGGAAGCGCAGAATCCAATCTTCTGGAGGACCACAGCGCGACTGCGGTCAAAGCCATGCGGCAGGCATGTAAGAATATCCTGTATACGATCGGAAACAGCGGATACTACACGGTGGATGAAGATCCGGCAGGTATTATGACCAATATGACAAAGATCTTCCTGACAGTGGATGTGATCGTTGCGCTGGTGCTCGTGGGAGTGGAAGCGATCGTAATCCTGCGGTATCTGAAAAAGAAGAAGGCAGTTTCCGCAGAGTAAACGATCAGGGTGAATCACGATTTGGAACAGCGGGCCGCAGATGTGCCTGCTGTTCTGAATACGGTCATATGCAAAAAATTCCAGCTGTGTGGTTGCTAATCCGACAGGTCATTTTCATTGTAATGAATTGCAAGTAAACGACTTGTCGGATTGCAACCGCACAGCAGGAAAAATTTTAGGAAAGAAGAAGGTGAGAGACGTGGAAATAAAGAAGATTGTCCGGGAAATGACCCTGGAAGAAAAATGTTATCTGCTCTCAGGGAAAGATTTTTGGCAGACCCGTTCCGTAGAACGTCTGGGGATTCCGAATGTGACACTTTCAGACGGACCCCACGGAATCCGCAAGCAGGAAGGGGCAAGCGACCAGCTGGGGCTCAACGGGAGCCTTCCGGCCACCTGTTACCCGACGGCGGCTTCGATTGCAAATAGCTGGGATCCAAAGCTTGGGGAAGAGATCGGGGAACATCTGGGCATTGAGGCCGCATCCCAGGATGTCTGCGTATTGCTGGGGCCGGGAATGAATATCAAGAGAAGTCCGCTGTGCGGCCGGAATTTTGAATATTTCAGCGAGGACCCCTACCTGACAGGGAAAATGGCGGCAGGCTACATCCGTGGAATCCAGTCCAAAGGCGTGGGCGCGTGTCCCAAGCATTTTGCCGCAAATTCCCAGGAGCTGCGCCGTATGGCAAGCGACTCCGTAATGGATGAGCGGACGCTGCGGGAAATCTACCTGACCGGCTTTGAGATCGCGGTAAAGGAAGCAGCGCCCAGATCGATCATGACCTCCTACAACCGGATCAACGGCGTGTATGCCAATGAAAATGAACATCTGCTGCAGGAAATCCTGCGGGATGAATGGGGATTTGACGGATTTGCGGTTTCCGACTGGGGGGCCTCCAATGACCATACGGCAGGCGTGGCGGCAGGCTCTCACCTGGAAATGCCCACCACCGGAGGGGATTCGGATGAGGAACTGATCCAGGCGGTGCGATCGGGCAGGATCAGTGAAGCACTGATCGACCGGCGGGTGGAAGAGCTTTTGGCTGCCGTGCTGCCCATAAGGGAGGCTGTGGACAAGGCAAAAGGGAAAGAATTTGACAGGGAAGCGCACCATAAAATGGCGCAGAAAGCAGCGGAGCAGAGCATCGTGCTGCTGAAAAATGAAAATGGGATACTGCCCCTGGACGAACAGACGAAGGTGGCGGTGATCGGAGATTTTGCGAAAACACCCAGATACCAGGGGGCGGGATCTTCCGTCGTGAATCCGACGAAGCTGGATTCTACGCTGGATGTGATCAAAGAGTTTCCGCTGCAGATGGAAGGCTTTGCGGCCGGCTATCACCGAACAGGCCCGGCAGATCCGGCATTGGAGAGAGAAGCGGTGGAGCTGGCAAAAAAAGCGGATGTGGTGCTGCTTTACATCGGATTGGATGAGATTTCCGAATCCGAAGGTCTGGACCGCCAGAACATGAAGCTGCCCGGAAGCCAGGTCCGGCTGCTGCAGATGGTCTCAGATGCCAATCCCCATGTGGTGGCCGTGCTTTCCGGAGGTTCGCCGATTGAGATGCCCTGGATCGGACAGTGCGAGGCGGTGATCCATGGATATTTAAGCGGCCAGGCAGGCGCGGCAGCCATGCTGAATGCCATCCTCGGAAAAGTCAATCCTTCCGGAAAATTGAATGAAACCTATCCTCTGGCCTATGAGGATGTTCCGTCGGCGCCCTATTTCCCATCCAGGGAGCGGAACGCGGAATACAGGGAAGGGCTGTATGTGGGATACCGATATTTTGAGACAGTTGGAAAGCCGGTCCGTTTCCCCTTTGGATACGGACTGTCCTACACCACCTTTACATACAGCGATCTGACGGTGAATGAACAGGAGGCGTCCTTTACCCTGGCCAATACCGGAGAAATGGACGGCGCGGAGACGGCGCAGCTCTATGTCCGCGCAAAATGCAGCGGCGTGTACCGTCCTGCGAAGGAACTGAAAGGATTCCGGAAGGTGTTCCTGAAAGCGGGGGAATCCCAAAAGGTAACGATTCCGCTGGATGACAAGGCATTTCGCTATTTCAACGAAACGACGGGCCGGTTTGAGGTGGAAGGCGGGGAGTATGAGATCCTGATCGGCGCCAGCTGCGCGGACATCCGTCTGTCAGCAGCCGTGACCGCGGCAGGGAGTGAAGCGCCGCTTCCCAGGGATATTTCCAGGTTTCCTTCTTATCAGTCAGGAAATATTCTGGCGGTTTCGGACCAGGAGTTTCAGGCGCTGCTGGGGCATGCCATCCCGGACGGACGATGGAGCGGCGAGCTGGATATCAACGATGCTATCTGCCAGCTTTATTATGCGAAGCGGTGGATCGGAAGGCTGGCATACAAGGTGCTGACCGGCCTTTTGGATAAGAGCATGGCGAAGGGAAAACCGGATCTGAATATCATGTTCATTTACAATATGCCCTTCCGAGGCATCGGAAAAATGGCCGGCGGCATGTGCAGCCAGTACATGGTGGAAGGAATGGTAAAGGCAGTGAACGGACAGTTCTTCAAAGGACTGGGACAGATCATTTCCGGCTTCTTCCGGCAGAGAAAGGTAATGAAGAAGGCAAACGGGATGAAGTAAGGAACTGTGCAAAAATAACTTGCCTTTTTGCGCAGAACAAATTTTCAGACACAAGGCGGAGGAATGAGGCGTACCGGGGTACGTCGATTGACGACAACGCAGTGTATGAAGATTTGGACAAGTAAAATGGTAAGATTATTTTTGCACAGTTCCTAAGTAAAGGAGGCAAACAATGAGTCAGAATCCTGTGATGAAATGGTGGGGAGGCTTTTCAGAGAAACACCCTTCCGCGGCGAAGTGGATGCGCGAAGGCGGCCTGTTCATTATTTTCAGCTATGTAGTGACATTCTTAAAATATATCATGCTGCAGTTTTTACCGGCGATGTTTTCCGGCTATGCGGACATCGGCTGGGGATGGCCTTCCGCCGATGTGAGCCTGTTCGGCATCGACTTCGTATGGAATGCCATCGGATACAGCGTGGAACAGGGCGGCATGGCCTACCTGCTGGCCTACCTGATCTCCAGCTTCCTGGGTGAGTGCGTGAACTTCCCGCTGCAGAGGAACTTTACCTTCCGCAGCCATGGGAAGCTTGGCCCCCAGATCACCGGATATTTCCTGGCGTGGGTGGTGATCACGATCATCGTAAATTCCATCAACTGCGTATGGGTTGCGGTCGCCAGCCAGCTTGTTCCGGATTTTATCTACAATATCGGGACTACAGTTTTAAACGGCGGCGTGTCCATGGTAGTATTCTTTGCGGTAAATAAGGTCATCTTTGCGGATGCACAGCCGGCGGAAGTGGAGTGATTGGTTGGGAGGATGCACGGATGATTTTACCAAGGATGAGATTAGGCAGGGAAGATGGAGAGCCTTTATCAAAAAGAAGAAAGCACTGGTGAAAGTAGAATTTGAAGAAACTATGCAACTACTAAAAGAATTATTGCTGCCCATCGTGGATTCAATTCATAACAACAATTCCTTTGAGCAGACATGGAGTAAAGAAACAAAAAGCTGGATGTAAATACATAAAATTAGTAATAGGGGGCTGTCGGGAAATTCCCGACAGCCCCTGTTTCTGCGTTCAGCGGTTCAAATCTCCGTATGGTGAGTAGGTGGCTCAAGATGACAGATGAGCAGAAAAAAAGCCATGCCTTTCGCTGCGGGAGTTGGAAAAGCAGATCGGGTATGACCTTGACACACATAATTATATGAGTAAGTATATGTAATGGGGTTGAATATCATTAAATGGCATTTTTACTTGTGTCTGATTTCCTGCATAGTAAGGGTACAGGAAGGAGATAAAGTCAAGGCAGGACAGCTTCTTCTTACGTTCAGCCTTTCAGAAATTGAAAAGGCGGATGATGTAAAGACAACTTCTGCTATTGTGGTCAATAACTCTGATGAACTACCGGTTTTTGAGGTGCTGCGAACCGGTCAAGGGAAAGCCGGCAGCAGATTGTTTAAAGTAAAATAAGAATCCGTAAATAAAATAATGGAAGGAAGAATCTTGAAACGAAGAAATTCTTTAGTTAGAATCGATGATGGGGTAAACGAAAAAGAAGTTTTCACATTCTTTGATGTGATTCCGTTAAACTGAAATCCCAAAACAGCCACCTCCCTTAATGGCATAAAAAAGTACCATTCCACGAGAAAGTTGTGACGCGTACGACGCAAGAATATAGTAGACGGTGCTAAATAGGAGTAACCCCGAAGGGCCACTCCTAAATGGTATCAAGCTTGGTTTGTAGGTTAGAATAATTCTACACGACCAAGCAGCAGGTCTATCAGATTGCAATGGAAAATTCCGTTGTCATCATAGAAGTTATGAGGAATATCCATGCGGACAATGATTTTTTTGAAAAAATCTTTTGTCAGTATCAACGATGCCAGTTCAGAGGATTCTTTTTTATCCGTATCCATCTGGAGAGCTGACTGGATGTAGATTTTTTTATCCGCATCATTGACAACGAAGTCAATTTCCTTCTGTACATTTGCGCCGCTGGTACGGTCGGTCACAACACCAACATCAACGGAATATCCTCGACGCAGAAGTTCGTTGTAGATGATGTTCTCCATAATGTGACCGGGATCGTATTGGCGATAATTTAATCGGGCATTACGAAGACCGATATCCGTGTAGTAGTATTTGTTCGGATATTTGAAATAGGTTTTTCCTTTTATATCATAGCGTTTTGCCATCGAAATAAGGAACGAATCGATGATGTGTTGCATATAGTTTGAAACCAGAGTGGAGTTCACCTTTTCGTTCTTGATGCTGGTCAGCGCATTGGCAATATTCGTAGGGTTGGTCAGAGAACTAATCTGTGAGGCGAGGAAATCCAGAATGTCATTCAGAATATCTTCACGTTCGATACCGTTGCGTTCTACAATATCCTTGACATACAGCTCGCTGCAGAGAGAGGACAGATAATCCTTTTTGTCCTTTTCATCTGTTAATGCCAGCAGGCGTGGCATGCCGCCGTAAAGCGTATAGATGTCCAGAGCCTTTCGCTCGTCACCGCCTACATGAGAGTAGAACTCCTCGAAGGACAGAGGGAATACATGGATTTGAGTAGCACGGCCACGGAACTCTGTAGCAATGTCTTTTGACAATCCCTTTGAGTTACTGCCGGTAACATATACATCCAAATTCTTATATGCCTTGAGCTCATTGAGCATATCATAGATAGAAACCTCAATACCACCATTTTCTTTGTCGATAATCTTAGTGGTAAGCTGGACTTCGTCGATGAAAAGATAGAACTTCTCATCTTTCTTTCCCGAAACAAGATCCTCCACATATTCACAAAGCGTGATTGGATTTCTGAACTTATAGTAACGTCTCTGGTCCAATTCGATTTTTATGATGTGGTCTTCCTGAACTTCCTGCGAGAGAAGGTATTCATAGAACAAATCAAACAGCAGTACCGATTTTCCGCAGCGGCGGATACCGGTAATGACTTTGACCTCGCCGTTCCACATATGATGAATCATACGATTCAGATAATAATCTCGTTTAATCATTACAATCACCTCGTACTTGCGACGATTGCGTCACTACTTTCTTGTATAGGATACCACGAATTTCTCAAATTATCAATAGCACCACAGAAAGTTCATGATAAAGTTACGACATTTACGTCGTAAGTACAAGGTGAATAAATCAGATTCCGTCCGGGATAATGTCATCAATATACATTTCATGCTTTGGTTTTGCCATACCGTGATACTATGATAAATTACTGCCTACTGCGGCACGTATCGGATTTACCGGAACGCCATTGAAAATGCGGATCTTGATGTAGACAAGCAGAAAGGCTATGTTTGTCTGTCTGAATAAGGTTACCTGTGTCCGTATGTACAATTATGTGCAGGAATACTGGAAAGAAGAAATCAAGAAGCTGAAAGCAAAAATAAAAAAGCCACTCAACAGGAGGCACAGGAACTTGAACGTAGGTTGAAGTGGATATTTGATAGTGCAGATCAATACAATTATCAAGAGCAGCGCTTTTTGATGTTGACCGGAGATTTTTTTAAGAAGATTATTATCATGAGAGATGCACCTGCACTGTATTACAATGATGATGGGGTGCTGATTATGAGTGTCTATGATTTTCTGCTGAATGAGGGCAAGGGAGATCAAACATGGGACAAATCATTCATCTGGATAAAGGGAATCCCCATTTTCGTTTAGGATAGCATTCGAAACAGGGGATCTGGTGCCACTGCTGAAAAAACTGCCGGATCCCAGAAACCAAAGCTATATTACCTATCCGTCTGCCGTGCTCCTAATGACCCGTATCCTTTCTTCTATATTTTACATCAGCAGTATGAGAAAAACAAGTGAAGAATTCAATTCGGATCTCATGATTGAAAATATCTGGGAACGATGCGCAGAGGAAGAAACCGTCCGCGAGCTCCCTTACTGGGAGACCATCAACCGGTATCTGGAAACAGATGGGGCTATTGACTATACAGATTTTAAGATAGCAATCACGAAATAAGACCTTATTTTTCATCCTTTTCTGGAGTATAATATGGCAAGAGTTTTCAAACAGGAGATTTTAAGGTAATGGATATAGAACGAACGGTGCTTTGCGAGAATCTGAAAAAATTTCGTCTTGCAAAAAATTTTACGCAGGAACAAGTAGCTGATATTTTAAATGTGAATACGCAGACTGTTTCAAGATGGGAATGCGGGACAACTTTACCGGATGTTTTATCACTTCCGGTTTTAGCGGGGATTTATGGGGTAACGATTGATGATTTTTATAAAAAGAATCCGGAAGCCTATGATAATTATGCGCAACGTCTGGCGGCTGTCTATGAAAAGACAAGAAACCCCGATGATTTTATGAACTGCCTTTATGAGTATAAAAAGCTCATAAGGGAAGGAACACTTTCTATAGAAGATAAGTGGAATTATGCGGCCATTCATCAGTGGATGCTTGAATACTGCCAAAATGAAGCAATGAAGTGGTATGACAACATTCTGAATGGAGGCCCTGATTTGGATGAACATTCCTTTTACAGAGCCTGTGCCTGCCGGATATCTTTACTTTCTACGCTGGGGAAAGGGGAAGAAGCAATTCTTCAGCAGAAAGCACGGGCAGACGCAGATCCTGAAAATCCCCAGGAGATGGATCTGCTGCTTGATGCATATATTTGTGCGGGAAAAATTCAGGAAGCGTATGACTGCTTTTTGCGGGCAATCGAAAAATTCCCTGATGCCTGGACACTGTATATTAATGGCGGAGAGGTCTGCGAGAAACTCAAAAAATATGAGGAAGCGATCTGGTGCTATGACAAGGCGGGGGAAATAGGAACCTTTTTCTTCGATGAATTATATAGTAAGGCAATGCTGTATGAGAAAACAGGAGATTATGGAAAAGCGTGTGAACTGTATGGGGAAATTGCGGAAAAACTCCGTCGGAAAGGGTTCGATGTTGAAGCTGACATGGCACAGAGAAGCGCAGAAAAAGATGGATTCATGGCTAAAGAGAAAGAATATCATGAATCAGAAGAATAAAAGTATTTTTTGGATGGATTCAAAGCGGGTATGTTATGAAAGTATTGTGATAAAGACCGTGTCCATACCTGTGGCTTTTCTTCATGCACAGATGCTGGCGATGGTAGTCAGCCAGGCAACTTCTGGAAACGTAGAGGGGGTTGTCCGGTATGCATTTATCCTGATCATTTTGGTGGTGTTATATGCCCTTTTCCAATTGGCAGCAAATATTGATCTGCGGAAAAAAGCGGCGCATGCGGTGCATTGCTCCAAAATTCATTTTCTGGAAAGCTTTCTGGAAAATACGCCCGATCAGTTGTTCAGAACAGATTATGGAGAGTTAATCGAAAACATTACCAGAGATATGGATCAGGTGACTGGAAGATATATTGAATTGTATCCAGGCATTGTTTCCGGAACGATGGAGGCAGTTGGATACGTTTTATTTTTGTTCATCCAAAGCCCCGCCGTGGCTGCAACTTTGGCTGTTATTTCGTTGACCCAGCTGCTTCCTCCGATGATCGTAAAGAAGTATATGCAGATCAGCTATGAGAAATGCGAGGAAATAGAAGCTGAGATCACGAATCATGTGGTTGAGGCAGTAGAAGGTTTTGAGACGATAAAACTGTACGATTTAAAAGCATGGTGGCAGCAGAAACTGTCCGATTATCATAGAAAATATGTGTTGATTGGGAGAAAAGCGGATGCTGCTGCAGCGGCACAGAGATCCATGTATCGGTTGATGGATCATATTTTGCAGTTTGGAACTTATGCGTTGATTGGATTTTACGTGATAGCAGGTTACTGTTCGACTGATCTTGCAGTTCAGGCAGTCTATCTCTCCAAGGGTTTTTTCCGTTCAGTCCAGGGTATATTTGCTGCCCTTCCCCAAATGGCGGTATCAGAGAATGCAGAAAAACGGATCAGAAAATGGATCTGTCAGGATGAGAAGCAGAAGAGCCCGGTGAGCCATTACAAAATAAAGGGAATACGGATGGAGCGTGTATCCTGTCGTTGTGGGGACAAAGAGATATTGAACAGAACCTGCTACCAGTTTGAGCCTGACAAAAATTATCTGTTAATAGGAAACAATGGCGCAGGAAAGACCACTTTGCTAAACCTTTTGGCCGGGCTTATCCTTCCGGATGACGGTGAAATCTGTATGAAGGGAAAAACAGCTTTTTCGGAGACAAATCCGGATATTCTGTTTTATATTCTGCAGCATGATCCCCGGTACCACTATGATGCGGATGCTTTGTTTCAGATGTTTGGAAAAGAGAAACAGGAAAAGATCGTCCGGATTGCTGAAAGGTTTGGCCTGACAGAAGAGATCAGGAGCGGCAAAGCGATTTGTGACCTTTCTGGAGGAGAAAGAAAAAAAGTATTTCTGTCAATCGGCTTTGCCATGGAGCCGGTCTGTCTGCTGCTGGATGAACCATCCAATAACCTTGACAAAAAAGGCAGGGAGACACTTTTTGAATTGATCAGAGAGAGAAAAGGAACGGTTCTGGTCAGTCATGATCCTTTATTTCGTGATGCGGCGGACCGTATGATTAGAATTGAGAATGGACAGATCTATGATGAGGAGAAAGAATTACAGGATTAAGAGAACAGTCATGCAGGAAGTAATCCGGGAATGCGCATATGCAGTGAGGATTCCCCTGCTGATGAATGTACTTACGGCAATCCTGACGGGAACTCTGGGGGTGATTACTGCGGATACGCTGGGAAAATTCGCAGATTCCGCTTTTGATTTAAACTTTTCCATGGGGATAAAACATGCGGCAGCTCTGC
>NZ_JBQIKP010000070.1:0-17673 GCF_056796775.1 Schaedlerella sp. | reverse complement strand
AATCGTAAATAACCCGCATTACTGCTACAGTTTTATCACTTTCGTGTCATAATTACTTGCTTGTCATAATGGATGCTATGTAAAGATTGCCATAGTATTCATATGCAGCGTCTGTATCGGAGGCCCATGCCTCACCGCTCATATCCTCCAGCATGCCTTCCCAGTTGCCGAAGTCTGTAGAACCGCCGTTCACAAAGATATCCGGCATATTGTCCGCCTGATAGTAGCCCTTGAGGGTACCCTGGATATCAATACCGCCGCCCATGGACTCGATCTCAACCGTAACACCGGTTTCTTCTTTATACATCTCAGCCAGCTTCTTCAGCTGAGAGTCTATCTCGATCTTGCCGTTAACCAGACGGATCGAATCACCGGAACCGCCGCCTGATGAACCAGAATCAGACTCGGAAGATGAACCGGAGTTCCCTGCGTCTCCGCCTGATGAACCGTTATCTCCGCCGCTTCCGCAAGCTGCTAAACTCATTACCATAGTTGCTGCCAACAATGTTGCAATTACTTTCCTCTTCATTATTTTCCTCCTTTTTTGTGCGGTGCCACACAATATTTTTCGACCTTTTGCGCATAAGGTTTTCTATGTAATTCATGTTAACACTTTTTTCACAAATGTCAATACCTTTTGCACATAAGTTTCAAAAAAACATAAAAAAAATCACCTTTTTATGCATATTTGGCATCACTTTTTTACATTCTCGCTAACTTGTGCATGAAAATAACACTTTTTCCCTCTGATTTCCGCGCAAAACATACAACATTTTACAACCCGTCCCATTTTTCAACGTATTTTTCAAAAAAAGAACCGGCCCTGCCTGCTGCCGGCAGGTATCCGGTTCTTTTTCTCATACGCCCTCGTCCGCGTCTCTTCTGTTTTCCTTCTCGCCGTCTTCCGGCCCGCACTGCCCGCGCCGCTTCGGACATCTGCGGCTCTACACCACACGGTTCTCACTTTCTTCCTCATCCGGCATTTCGTCCCCGGACTCCGCTGCCTGGCCGACTGCCCTCACGCTGTCGCGGATCACCAGCTCTGTCGGGAGCTTCACGTCCCACTCCGTGAGTTCCGTCCCTTCGATCATCTTCAGCAGATATTCCACGGCAAGCCGCCCCTTTTTCGTCACGTCCTGACCGACGGTCGTCAGCGCCGGACGCACCACCCTGGACATCAGGTTATTGTCAAACCCGGTGAAGGACAGATCCTCCGGGATCCGGACCCCCCGGTCCATAAAATAATTCATCAGCAGCACCGCATAATAGTCCGAGCAGCACATAAACGCCGTATAATTCTTGCACCGATAGTAAAGCTCCCTCAGGCTGGATTCCCGCTCCACCGTCCCCGGATGAAAGATCAGCAGATTCTCCTCCTCCATCTCCAGGCCGCTGTCCGCCAGCGCCCTCTGATATCCCAGATAACGGGTATAATCCACCCCTTCCATATTATCCGCCAGAAACGCGATCTTCCTGTGTCCCATCTCCAGCAGATACCGGGTGATCGCATAAGCGCCCTCTTCATCCTCCAGCCCGACATTCACATAATTCATGATCTCCCTGGGAGCATAGCTGTCGATCAGAACCGTAGGGTTCTTGTACCGGCTCTTGATCCGGATAAAATCATCGTGGAGCATACCCACCAGGATCAGCCCGTCCACATTCCATGTCAGCACATTCCGGATGATCTCACTGATATCGTTGGACGTATAGGTCATCATAAAATATCCCCTCGCCCGGATCTCCGCTTCCAGCGCCCCGATCAGCTCTCCGAAAAACGGATCCGTAAACAGGTTGATGTACTTATCCTTCCTGCACTTAAACGCCACACCGATGATCTTGGAGCTGTTCTGTGTCAGACTCCTGGCGCTGATATTCGGCACATATTCATATTCCTCCAGGATCTTTTCCACCCGTTCCACCGTCTTCTGTGAAACCTCGCTCGTCTTCCCATGAATCACATTCGATACCGTTGTAGTACTGATTCCCAGCATCTCTGCCATGTCTTTAATTGTTATCATATCCTGTCCCCCAATAAAACTCGCCTGGAGCTGCCCCGCGCAGAATGAACATTTTCTAACTGTACGGTACAGTTAGAACATTTTTCGGAAGCGCTCCTTTCCCGCAACCTTATTTCATAAGATTATACCATCAACCCCCACCAAAACTCAATATCATTTCTTCACTTAAAATCATTTATTTTTTTGTACATATTTTTCATGCATTTTTCTAAGATGAAACCCGATTCCAAATTTTGTTACTATTCGCAGTAACAAATTTTTACACACATTTTCATTTTTTTCTTGACAAACCGTCTCCGGGTTGATATACTAGTCAAGTACTTGCGGCGGCAAGCCGCAGCACAGGGGATTGGTCAAATGGTATGATAGGGGTCTCCAAAACCTTTGGTGGGAGTTCGATTCTCTCATCCCCTGCTTTTACTCAGACATGAAGATGCTCGGAAGCCTTGTTTTTTAAGGGTTTTCGGGTATTTTTATTTTCTCAGGTTTTTGCCGTTCCAAAAACTTAATCAAAATCTTAATCATACAGATATAAATCGAGTGCTGTTGATTCTTTTTCCAACTTTCATAAATAAATTGGTTTGAGGTTTTTCCAAAATTCAGAAAACAAGGACATGGAAAAAGCATTATCGACTTTCTTTTGTCACAATATGAACCATCCATAACTTCTTGTATTTTTTCGTGTCGGTGATCTCTGTATCAAGATCATTTTCAGTCATATATGAAGTGATCACATGCTCAACCGCTTTCAGTTCATTTTCAAGCTCTTCTTTCATAACCTTCAAATTTCTTAACTCCTGAACCTTATTTTCTAACTCTTTTTTCGTAATACACATATCCTTGTACCTTCCTTTTCTTATATTTAATTTGGTGAGTAGCAACCCCTAAAGAATCTTCTGGACTATTCCTCTCTTGTCTCGATATCGTCACCAATATATTGTTTTAGGTTTGTGGATGCTTTCGGCTTGCCCGGTTGCTTAATTGAAGAATCAAAAAGAGTGTAAAGCCCTTGATGATTCAATAAAGACTTTACACTCTATATAATACTAATTATTTAGTTTCTATTTTGGGTTCCGCCGTTTCAACATATTTTATAATTTCTATGATTTTTTCGGCAGTCATCCCTTCGGCTTCCAATTTCTGGATTAAGTTAACAACTTCTTTTCCAGTCACAGAATCGCCTCCCTTCTATATGGAAAATATCGTCCCATGAGATATCTCCATTATATCAAAAGGATTTTTTTGTGTAAAGCCTTTATTCACTGATTCTTACGCTCATTCCACCTCCACCGCGCTCCCAACTCCGTCCCGGCTTCTCAGCTTCGTCACCACAATCTTCCGCTCAATTCGCTCCTTGAGCTCCGCTACATGGGAAATGATCCCTACCATGCGGTTCCCTTCCGTCAGCCCGGCCAGCGCCTTTACCGCCTGGTTCAAGGCCTCCTCATCCAGAGAGCCGAAGCCCTCATCCACAAACATGGCATCCAGCCTGATTCCGCCCGCGCAGGACTGGATCTCATCCGACAATCCCAGCGCCAGAGACAGAGACGCCTGAAAGGACTCCCCGCCGGACAGTGTCTTGACGCTCCGCTCCGTGCCGTTATAATGATCAATCACATTGAGCTCCAGTCCGGCCTTCTCCCGCTTGCCGTCCCCGTCCTCCTGCCGCTTCAGTTCATACTGTCCGCTGCTCATCGTCATCAACCGCAGGTTCGCCCGGCGCAGGATCCGGTCAAAATACGTCATCTGGATAAAGGTTTCCAGCTCAATCTTCCGCTTCCCGGTCAGAGTCCCGTTGGCCGTATCCGACAGCGCCTTCACCCACACATATTCCTGCTCCACGGCAATCATCATCTGCTGTCGGTCACAAACCGCCTCGTAAATGTCCCGGTTCTTCTTTCCTGCCGCATACCGCTCCGCTCGTTTCCCAGACAACCGCGCCTTTTCCTCTGTCCATTGCCGCTTTCTCTCCAGTATTTCCTCTGCCTCCAACGGTTCCTCCGACTGCTGGGCTTCCAGCGCCTGGACCGCAGCCTGCAGCGCCGTCAGCTCTTCCCTGCGCCTCTGGAAATTCTGCTCCGCCTTTTCCCGTTCCTTCTGCAGGAAACGCAGCTTCTCCCGGATCTCCCCGGCCTTCTCTTCCGCTTCCTCCCTGGTCTGCTCTCCCAGGATTTCCTCCAGATCCTCCCTCTGTTCCTTCCAGAGCTTCCGCTCCGTGTCCATCCGTGTCAAAAGAAGCTCCGACCGACCTGCTTCTTCCTCCTCCCGGCGCATTTCCTCCTCCAGCTTTGGAATCTCTTTGTCCAAATGTTTTTTCCGTTTTATGTTTCTTCGGTTTTCCGCAATCCCGCTCTCCAGACCAGCCAGCTCCAGGTCCAGCAGCTGCCCCGCTCCGGTCACCGTCCGCAGCAGATCATGGTCTCCCATTTCCGCCGCATTTCCATAAGAATCTCCCCAGGGCATCCCCGGCGCAAGAAGAAGCGCTTCCATCTGCTTCCGGTTTTCCCCACGCCGGGACCGCAGGATTTCCAGACAGCTGCTCTGCCCCCGGATCGTCTCCCGGCATTTTTCCAGTTTCTTTTCCAGCTTCCGGACCGTTTCCAAAAGTCGGCCGCGCAGTTCCAGGTCCTTTTGCGCCTGCTGCTCCCGGAGCGAGATTTCTTCCAGCTGTTCCGCCAGACAGCAAAGCGCAGATTCAAGCGCCGCTTTCCGCTTCCCGTCCGCTGCGGTTTTGAAAGCAGATGCATCCTCCGCCTCCAGAACCGCGGCTCTCACATCCGCGCCCTTACTCTTCCGCCTTGCGTCCTGCTCCGTCCGTGCCTCCTCAATCCGGCCCAGCCTGTCATCCAGCTGCTTCCCCAGGGCCATACTCCGCCCCGCCAGCAGATCCACATCTGCCCGCAGATCCTTCCCCTGCTCGCCAAGCCCCGCCAGACGCCCTTCCAGCGCTTCCGTCTCCTGCTTTCCGGCATCATACCGCTCTTTTTTCTCCTTCGCTCCTTCCTGCTGCTTCTGCAGCTCTTCCAAATGCATTTGCAGGTTCTGCCGCATCTCAGCCAATCGCCCGGCATTCACAGCCCCGGCATCCCGCACATCCTGTTCGATCACAGAAATTCCCGGCGCCGCTTCTCCGTCTGCAAACATCTCCGCCTTTTCTGCCTCAGCCCTGCCGCTCTTCATTCCCTCTGACGCATCTTCGCGCCGCCGCGCCTCACCTCCGGGTGGCTGCGCCGTGCCTGCATACAGCCGTTCCCCGTCACCAGACAGCCTCTCGCCTTCCCCGGATAATCGCGTCTCCTCTCCAGACAGCCGAAGCGCTCCCTCTCCGATCCTCAGCAGTTCCCCTTCCGTCTCATCCATCTGCTCCGAAAGATGCCGGATCTCTCCGCTGAGTTTCTCCACCTTCCGCTCCGCTTTCGACAGCACCTTCTTCTTCTCGTCCAGCTCCCTCTTCTCCGGCACCTCTCCGGCCAGTGCCGCCGGCTCCGGATGATGCAGCGCCCCGCACACCGGGCACTTCTCCCCCTCCTTCAAATGCTCCGCCAGCATGCCCGCCTGGGCATCAAAAAATCTCTGCTCCAGCTCATAATACGCATTCTGCAGCCGCTTCCATTCCTCCACAGCAGCTCCATGATTCTCCCGCTGCTTCTCCCGCTTCTTCTCATACCCCTTCCAGCGCTTTTCATGCTCCAGAAAATCCTCCAGCACCTGTTTCTGTCTTTCCGCCCGGTGCCGGTACTCCATCTCCTCGCTCTCCGCATTTTTCAAAGGCCGCAGCTCCTCCTGCAGCTTCCCCAGCATTTCCTTCCATGCCCGTTCCTGCTCCGTCAGCCCGGCCAGCGTCTCCTCCGCCTTCTCCTGCTGCCCCCGGACCTCATCCCATTCCCTGCGGCACGCTTCCAGCTCCGCCTTCTCCTTCTCCAGCCTTTCCCGGCTCCCGGTCAGTCCCACCAGCACCGCGTCCCGGTCCCGCAAGCTCTCCGCCTGCTGCCCGGCCTCCTCCAGTTCCCCGGCCAAACTCTTTTCCTGCGCCAGCGCCCTTTCCCTGGCCGCCTCACGCGTCTCCCGTTCCGCCTGGATCTCCAGGTACTGCCCGCCCTGCCGCTGCAGTCCTTCCCGATGCTTTTCCATGCCTTCCTTCCGGTGCAGAAGCCGCTCCCGCTCCTCTCCTGCGGTTTCCAGCGTTTCCTGCTCCCTCTTCTTTTCCCCGATCTCCAGCTTCAGGGTTCCCACGCGCAGCACTGCCTTCTCCCGTTTCTCCTGTTCCTCGGCAATCCGAACCGCCTGCAGTTCCATTTGTTCCTGCAATTTTTCCATAGCATGGTATCTTTCCAGGTTTTCCTCGGCCTGCCGGATCAAGGCTGCCAGCTCCTCTTCCTCGGCCCCCGACTGCAGGGCCTTCTCCCGGATCTCCCCGGCCTGCTCCAAAGCCTGCCGCTTCTCCTTTAAGGCTTCCCGTTTTTCCTCCAGAAGTACCGCTGTCTGCCGAAAATGCTCCGCCTTCCCCAGAAGCTGGTCCTCCTGCTGGATCTTCTCATCCAGACCGGACAGCTGATCGTCCATCTGCTCCAATGCCGCCCCGTCCTGCTCCAAAAGCTCCTGGAGAAGTTCCAGGCCTCTTCCTACCCTGCCTTCAAACTTCACCTTGCGCAGGCTTTCCAGTTCCAGGCTGATCTCCGGGCTGCCCTCACAGACCGCCCCCGACAGATACTGGCTGATGCTCCTGCGGATCTCGTCATATTCCTTCCATCGTTCCTTCGCCGCGTCCCGGAGCCGGTTCTGCACCTCCTGGTACAGCCCGGTATGGAAGATCTGCCGGAAGATTTCCCCCCGTTCCTGGGTTCCCGCCAGCAAAAGCTTTTGAAAATCCCCCTGGGCGATCATGGCGATCTGGGTAAACTGCCGGTAATCCAGCCCGATCACCTCCTCCACCGCCCGGGTCACCTCACGCATCCGGGTCACCGGCTGCCTGCCGTCAAAAAAGGTCAGCTCCGCGTCCGCCTTCTGCATCGTATACCCAGTCCCCCGCCCCTTGGGCCGGAGATACTCCGGATTCCGCCTGATCCGGTACCGTTTTTCCCGATAGACAAATTCCAGTTCCACGAAGGTGGGCGCCTCCTCCCCGGCATATTTGCTCCGAAACATCCCCGCTTCCCGCACATTTCCGCTGGCCTCCCCGTACAACGCAAACGCGATTGCGTCAAATATCGTGGTCTTTCCCGCTCCCGTATCCCCCGTAATCAGAAAAAGCCCCCGATCCCCCAGCCTGGAAAAATCAATCTCCGTTTTCCCGGCATAAGGTCCGAAAGCACTGATCGTCAGCTTTTGTGGTCTCATAATCTTTCCTCTTTTCCGTATACATTAATAACGAATCGTGAAAAAACAGGATAGCACATTCTCTGCGCTATCCATATAGATACGTTATTCCTTAATCTCATCAATATCCGTGAGATTGACGCCTGCCACGTTCAGTATTGCCTTTAAAGAAAGATATTTCTTTTTTAACTCGGCATACGTTTTTACTGCATTTTCCTCTTTTGCAATTGCCATATATCTTTGTATCTCCTTAAAATCATCTATGGCTGTTTTTGCAATTTCCAAATTAGTTGATGGCATTTCCGCACCTCCCTTTTTTGAAATGTATACTGGTTTTCTATTGCTTTCATTATATCATAGGATATCCATTTTCACCAGAAAATTGATATCTTTCTGTGAGCAGCAGTTACAGGTCACACCTTGACCAGGCGTGCCCTGTAACTCAGGCCGTCATTTTAAATTGCCTTCGGCAATGGGCGGCCTGAATAGCAGCTTTTATGTGCATCCTCCCGACCAATCAGCGTGGTGATTGGTCGGGGTGTGACATGTAACTACAGTTGTTACAGGTCACACCTTGACCAGGCGTGCCCTGTAACTCAGGCCGTCATTTTAAATTGCCTGCGGCAATGGACGGCCTGAATCCCAGCTTTTATGTGCATCCTCCCAGCCAATCAGCGTGGTGATTGGCTGGGGAGTGAACTTGGCCGGACGTGACCTGTAACACATCATCATTCAAGAATGCCTCTCTCCTGCACCTTCCGGATCAGTTCCCTGACAAATGCCTCCTGCTTCTCGCTCATCGCCTGATTATTCTGCAGCTCATAAAACTCCCCGAACAATTCCAGCTCCGACTTTTGCTCCACCTCACAGGCCCCGCTCACGTCCCCGCTCTCCCGGGTCCGCCTGTTGTCATATTCCAGCCGCATCAGATTCGGATAAATAACCCGGAGCTTCTGCAGCCCGTCCGGCACATCCTCCTCATCCGTCAGCGTGATCTGCACATAGTCCTCCGTATTCGTATCCTGATAAAAAGACCGGTCCGTCACCTCCATATAAGTCCCCCGAATCCGCCGCATATCCCGCAGAGGCTTCAACGGAATCCTCCGGATCTCCACGTTCCCCTTTTCCTTAAGCTCCGCCACCGTCACCGACTTTTCCTGCTCCGCCTCGGAAAAAGAATATTTCAAAGGAGTCCCGCAGTAGCGCACTGTCTCCCTGCCCACATGCTGGGGACTGTGGAGATGCCCCAGTGCCACATAGTCAAACCCGTCAAATACAGCCGCGTCCACGTTATCCAGTCCGCCCACCAGGATCTCCTCCGACTCGCACCGGGCCGCACCGGTCACAAACTGATGGGCCGCCAGGACATTTCTCACAGACGGATCGATCTCCATATGCTCCACCGCCGTCCGCACCGCATCCTCGTAGCTATCGATCTCCTCCGACTCAAAGACATGCCGCACCGCCGCCGGCTTCACAAATGGCAGCAGATACACCCGTACCTCCCCGAAGGAATCCTCCAGCGAAATAGATTCCACCTTCCCGTCATACACCGGCGACAGATACACGCCCCTGCTGGAAAACAGCCGCGCTCCAAATGCCACCCGCTCCGCCGAGTCATGGTTCCCGCTGACCGCAAAGACCGGAACCCCCATCTCCGCCAGCCGGGTCAAAAATGCATCCAGCACCCGCACCGCCTCCGCCGGTGGCACCGGCTTGTCATACAGATCCCCCGCCAGGATCACCCCGTCGGCCCTTTCCCTCTCCATAAGCTCCAGGATCTGCGCCAATATATACTTCTGATCCTCCAGCATGGAAAACTCATTCACCCGCTTTCCGATGTGAAGGTCCGATAAATGTATGAATTTCATGAATTTTTCTCCGTTCTCTGCTCTGCGGCTCTAATTCAGCCTCTCCCGCAGCACTTCCACCTTACACTCATGCCGTTTCGTCCTGTCATCCTTATCATAGGCAATCCCCACCGCCAGGATCCGCCCCGTATACTCCGGCTTCTCTCCGATCTTCCCCTCAAACCGGAGCGCATACTGCCGCTCCTTGATCTGCCGGATCGCGTCATCCGCGGTATGATTCACCTTCAATTCCAGAATGATCGCGTCATCCTCCCGCCGGAACGGATAAAAGATATAGTCCACATATCCCACCCCCGCCTTATCCTCCCGCTCCATCCGATAATAATCAATTGCCTGCAGATAGGCCCACTTGATGATCGAGGCCAGCTCCGCCTCATTGCTGTAAACCTGCAGAGGGCTCTCCGTATTGTGTACAAACTGCAGGATCTCCGTCATCGTTTTCGTATCCCCGGCCTTCGTCGCCATCAGCATCCGGCCGGACTGCCTTGTCAGGCGGTAAACATTTCCCAGGGAGGGCTCCCTCTGGACCATATCCGCAAAACGCCCCATCAGTTCTTTATTGGGAATCGAAACATATCCATCCTCATAATTCAAAAATCCATAAACCACCATCGCCGAAAAAATCTCATCCTTTGTTTTCAGCTCCATGGATGTAGCCGCATATTCCTGTACCCTGGCCGGAACCGGAATGTCCGCGATCATCAGCCCCACATCCTCCTTCACCTCATCTGCATTTGCCCCGATATAGTAGAACAGCTCATCATACGGCCCCGAATTGGTCCAGTAATTCCCCAGATTATTATTGGACAGCGCAAGCACCACCGACCGTGGATTATACATACGCCGCCCCCCTTTGGTATGATACCCGTCATACCAGAGCCGCAGATCCTCCCTGGTGATATTCTGCTTCCCCGTTTCCTGCGCCTGGTACCGTTCGTAGAGCGCATCCACCTCTTCCCCGGTAAATCCAAAATATTCGTTATATTTTTCCTCATTCACCATGGTATACTCACAGAACATATTCAGTTCGGAACCGCTGAAGTACTTGGCAATCGGAAGGATTCCCGTCATGTACGCCATCTCCACATACGCCTTATCCTTCAAAAGGTTGCTTAAAAACTTCGTAAAATCGTCCTTCTCTTCCTCCGTCACAAACTTCTGATGATAAATATAGTCCCACTCATCCAGCACAAAAATAAACTTGTCCCCATTGCCGTATTCAAACACCTTTGTCAGCGCGTCCCATACAGAATCTTCTTTTTCAATCTCTATCTCAGGATAAGCCATCCTCAGATCACCAATCAGCCCCTTTTTTATTCTAGAAATATATTGCTCGTAAGATCTTCTGTTTTCCGGCAGTTCATTGAACATAATATGAATCACATTATGCTGGTTCAAATGCTTTTGAAACCACCCATAACTGGCTGCCTTTAAATGAACAAATTCTTCACTGCTGTCTGCTCCCTTGCCAAAAAAAGCCCCGATCATATTCGCCGCCATCGTCTTTCCAAAACGCCGCGGCCTGGTCACACAGAGGTATTTCATCTTCTTTCCCCGAAATGCGCCTGTCTCCTCAACCGCATTCCCCTTCTGTTCCAGAATCCGCACAATTTCATCCAGCATCTCCGTCTTATCGATATAGTATGTCATCGCGCAGTCCTCCTGGAACAGAGAATACGCCCTTTTTCCGTTCAAATAGATTCCCATACAGCCGGCACACTCCTTCCCCGGTACAGCATTACACGAGTAACCCGGTAAATCCACATTTTCTACCCTGTCAATCTATAGTTTAACACACTTACCTCCGGCTTACTATGAAAACTTTTCCGTATATTTTCAAAGCATGAGTATATCCTATTACCGCAAAAAGCATCCGATTTTAAAAACTTTTTGTATTTATACTATAAAAATTTTATTTTTTTATCAAGAAAAACTGGGGCTGTTGCACCAGAGATCAAAAAATCTCGGATGTAACAGCCCCTTTTTCTAAAAAGAGTAGTTTTTTATTGAAATTAGAGAGGTATTCCCCGTTGTTTTTTAGATGAATGCACTTTCCCAAGCCTTGCCACGAGACAGAACCTGAATCTTTTGACTGGTCTATTTTTATGCGCTTTTCTTTATAGGAAACAGGTGATTCCCGGTTCTGTCTCCCTGAATCTTATGGTGCAGCTTATTGATGTTATGCGCAAATGCCAAAAGTATCGCTTCTGCTTTCACATTCTGGCTCCCACGGTATAAAAATCTCCGGAATCCACTGTTCTGTTTTAGTTCCCCGAAGGATCCTTCCACCTGGATACTTCGATTCATCCGGAGTTCAATCCCTTCTTCGCTTTCAATCCGTTCCAGATCTGCTTCCCGATATTCGAGCAACTTTTTTGATACATACAGGTTCTTATTCCTGTCCTGGTCTTTTCTTTTTGTATTCGGGCTTTATGTAAGATTTTCCCATTGTGGCACGTGTAGGTATCCGCTGCTTCGTCATACTCCATGTTTTCTGCCCGGCCGATGTCTTTTTTGTATTTCCTTGTTTTTGAGATCTCGTAATTTGCCGGTTTGATGTATGCCAACTTCCCGCCGCCGTCCAGATACCCATATTTTTCTTCGCTTTCATATCCGGAATCCGTGACTACTTTTTGATAGGAAAAGCCAAGATTCCCTTCCATAGATTTCAAAAATGGAATCAATGTTGTGGTATCCGCGGGCTGCGGTCCCAGTGTCAGCCATACAATATATTCACTGTCTACGCCGTGCTGGAGATTATATCCGGCCTTGAGCTGTCCGTTTCCCATAGCGTCTTCTTTCATCCTCATAAAAGTCGCGTCGTGGTCCGTTTTGGAATAACTGTTGCGTGTTCCGCAGATATGCAGCTTTTTCGTATATTCTTTTAGTTTTTTCAAATATTCTTCCAAAGTCTCAATGCTTTTTTGCAGGATATGTTTTCGTTTCCCAGTACCATGGACGAATTCAATTCCTTCTGATTCTTTCAATGCATACAGTTTCTTCCGCAGCTTTTTTACACGCTTCATTTTCACCTGGTTCTGATACACCACCTTGATCCCATAAGTCTCCTCACAGAGTTCTACAAAGGCAGCCAGTTTCTCCAATAATTTTCCCAGGTTCTTACTGACCGCTTTCTTCCATACAAAAGTATATTTGTTGGCGCATGCTTCGATCTTTGTACCGTCTATGAAAATGGTTTCTCCGGACAATTCTCCCAGTTGATACAGGAACTGGGACACTTCTGCCATGATCGGCTCTGCGCAGGGACCGAAATGCAGGGTACGAAACCTGGCAATGGTGGAATAATGGGGCGCTTTTGCCCCTTCCAGAAGCCACATGAAATTAATATCCCGGAGACAGGCCGCGGCAATCTCCCGACTGGAATAGAGATGATTCATGTAGCCATAAACCAAGATCTTGAGCAGTTGACGCAGTGTCGGTTCGTTTGCGTGCCCCTCCCGGCAGTAAGTCCGATATAAATCTCCTAAACATCAAAAATAGGGCTGAAGCACTATATTAGTGCAACAGCCCCGGCCGAACCTTTCCGGAACGGATCCGATAAGTCCGTGCCCTCTGCTCCTGTGTAGGACCTGTCTGTAGAGAAATCCAAACCAGAGTGTTCCGGCGAAGCATAGCCCTTGCTGCGTCCGATTATCGTTTCTTCACCCAGCGCCAGCGTAATATTGAAATCGATCAGACAGATATCTCCCAACGGAGTCAGTATCAAATTCGCCGGTTTGATATCACTGTGAGTATAGCCATGGGGCAGGTCTCCGTGAATCGGACTGTGCAGATAAGAAAGAGCCTCCAGAAGCTGCCTCCCCCATCGGATCACCTGCACCTGTGAAAACGTCTCCCCCCTCTTCAACAGCTTATCAAAGCTCTCCCCTTCAATATAATCCATAACTGTATAAACCGTCTCATTTTCCACAAAGAAGTCATACACCTGCGGAATATACGTATGGCTGAGATGCTTTAATACATCTACTTCGATACGCAAAAGCTCCGGGCATGTGGATATCTGTCTTTTATCCGCTTTTAGAGCTACTTTTTTATCCAGACGCTGATGATACGCCAGAAAAACGTTGCCCCCGCCACCGGAGCCAATCTTCCTGATAATTTGATATGTACCAGCTATAATCTCCGACATATATTACTCTCCGACTTTCTCTGATTTTATCTGCATATTTTTGTCATCCCGTACATAAGCTCTATATAGACTCAGGAACCTCTTCCTTCGCTTTCATTGCCGCTTCGCCTTTCTATAATTCCATAATCAATATGTATTATCGTTTTTATTATATGTTTTACGTAGTAAATTGCAATAGTAATTCACTTATAATTAGCAAATATACCTGCAATGTCAGGTTGGTGCGGGTTACAATAATCATGTTGGTGGCGCATATGTCACAGATTGTTTACATGAGTCTGTGGCAAGTAACACAGTTTTTCAATCATAAAAACACTTGCAGTTAAAAAAATTGAAGAGCGTAAACTGTGTTCAATATCGTCTGGAACGCAACTGGTCAGAGTATCAGCTGGCTGAAAAATCAGGACTTACGCAGTCTACGATTTCTTCCTGGTACCGAAAGAATATGCTTCCGACGATTCCTTCTCTCAGTAAAATCTGCGATGCCTTTGGAATCACTTTATCTCAATTTTTTCTGGAGGACAATGACAATGCTACTTTGATCAATGAACAGCAGTGTCAGTTACTTCACTATGCTTCAAAACTGGATTCCCAGCAGTATGAAGCGCTGATTACATTTCTAAAGCTTCTTTGATTCCGGCAACTATGCAGATTCACGATCTAACCTGACACATACTATAACGGCATCCGACTCATTTTATACTTGCCTGCGGCAAGAAGCCGGATGCCTGACACACTTCCTCTTTTCACTCTTTACTTGTTTTAACCGTCTTCCCATATTCCTCATCTAACTGTATATTCAAACGAATTTTTCTAATATACGGTAAAACGCAATATACAATTCCTAATAACAGTGAACATGCTGAAACCAGCATTCCACCATAATACAGCGCTTCGTCTGTCAGCCAATCCATATGCGAATCCTTTCTCATATTTGAAAATCATGACTCATATGTTCGTATTATCGTTATTACTATACGATAATACAATTGATTTGCAATAAAATATTGATATCGGTGTAAAATAAAGAAGAAGTCGTGTAAAAGCAAGTAACATTTTCTGTTTTTCTGGCATAAATTCAAATCAGTTATTCACTCCATACTCTCTGATGGTATCTCTTGCATAGTGCTCTGGAGGAGCACAAGAAAAAAATCTGATTGAACAGTTGAAAATATTTTCCTTGTTCAATCAGACCGTTATGTCAACTGCTTGTCACAGTTCCTCTTCCGATTTCAATACCGCTTTCCAGATCTCTATCTTTTTTATTTGTTGTGCCAACAATAATTTCTGCATCAGCACCGGACTCTTCAAGACATACTCTATTACCAACACCATTTTTTTATATTCTTGTTCCGGATATATACAACCATTCACAAGTAATTCCTTATGATGTACAGTATTTTCAAACCCCATGATCAGCAGGTTATTCTGATGTGCCGCATTTACCGCATCATATATTTCATACCTATGATTAATATCCAGATAAAAATCACATCTGTCCCATAAAGTATCCAGCATTTCCCGGCTCACACATGGATAAAGGTTTACACTTTCCAGTTCTCCTAATTTGTTAAGCTTATCTGACATTAATGTATGCGCCGCAATGTGGAACGTCATGCTGGGCAATTCATAGACAAGCTCCTTTATTTTTTCAATCTGATCTGATGCCGTCAAAATCAGAGCTTCTGCCTTTGTTTCGTTTTGAGGATAATACTCAGGTATCGCATAAAATCGTAACCCATTTTTCCCACCCAAATCTATATACTTATTTAGCAACTGCTCATTCGGAAAACACGCAAAGTCCCAGTTCTGCTTTTCTTCCGGCTTTATTCGCAAAGCATCTAGCATTTTTTCATCCTGCACAAATATCATTTTCTTTTCATTCCGGCTCACTTCTGCCACATTATACTCGATAAATTCTGTACGAGAATTAAAAAATCCTTTCACGTTTCCCTTTTCCACCAAAGTAACCACATCATTTCCTGGTTGTTCCACAATCACTTCCTGATTGTTATCCGAATAAAATACTTTTGATTCCACATTTCCATCTTCATCACGGAATTCGCTCGCATACTTCAAGCCATACTTATTATAAAGGTCAATCCGGTATATCCAACCATTGTCGGTATGCCATTCTATCCGCTGAATGCTTCTCTTTTCCAGTGGAGCCATATATTCGGCATCTTCGCTATCTGCCGCCGGATTACCTGCGCTTACAGCAGCATTTAAAGCTTCCCGCAAACCTGATCGCCCACACCTTTGTTCACAAAAATAAACTGTTGCCCTCTCACACCCCATGTAATAAATTCCCGCAGTTGCGCCATTTGGACGAATCTCCCAGTATTCAGGTATTACTAAGGAATCATAAAACAATTCCTTTTCCGCATGTTCATTACAATTTTGATTTGAAATATAATATTCATAAGGCGAAGATACTCCTTTGGGTAAAAATGCATTGTCCTCAAATACAACAACACCTATCTCCTCACCCAGACAGTGTATTGTCACTCGTAGTTTCTCTATATCCTCTGTATACTTATTAGAAAAAATGATCATTTCCTATCTCCTCGAAATCCCCCACATTTCATGTCAAACCTTATAAATGTTAAAATTGTTCATCTACCCATTCCCATAACTTTCCATATTCTTCATATTTTGTTTTCTTCTTACAACGCAGCAAATCATTTTTTGCCACCTTTTTCAGCAATTTGCATCTTTTAGGATTCCCTTCTTCCAAATAAAATAAAATTGCCTGCTTAAGCATCTTAAAAGTTTCCTTTTTTGTATAACGCATCAGTTCACCTGACAATGTATTATCACCGATACTTCTATCCCAATCATAAGAAAAATCATTCAAATAACAAATTTTATCAGCATAAGACAACACATACGGTGTCCATGCCAAATCTTCATACGGAAATATAGGAAACATATGTGTCTTTACAAGGGAAGCATTATATAATTTATTCCATACAACAAGACCAAGGTCATTTCTCATATACGCTACGAAAAACTCGTCTGTTGTCATTGCAACATCTTCTTTCAATGCGTACTGTAAATACTTAATATACCCAGCATTAGTTACGGTATATGCAGATGTAACTGCAATTTCGCACTTATTCCTAATAATAGAATAATATAGTCTTATTATCATATCAGGATGAATCATATCGTCACTATCCATAAATCCTATAAAATCACCTTGGGCAGTCTCTATCCCTCTATTCCTTGCAGCAGAAACACCGCTATTCTCCTGATGTATTGCTGATACATTTGAATATTTTTCAGCATACCACTCAATAATATTAGAGGTAAAATCTGTACTCCCATCATCCACAATGATAATTTCCAAGTTTAAAAAACTCTGTGCAAGAGCATTATCAATTGCTCTCGCAATACCTTCTTCCGCATTATAAGCCGGTATCACCAAACTTACTACCGGTTTATCAAATCGTCTCATACATAAACGTATTATTTTTGACTCCGCTATTATCACCTTACCTTTCACTGTATCGGAAAAAGCTTTCAAAACAAAACCAGTTTCTTTCTGGTAGCCTTTAATCAAAAAATAATGCTGATATATATTTCTTGTTTCACACAGTTTTGTTCCATACTCGTCATATATCAAAAAGCCATCCGTTTTTCCATTAAAAGTCCACGACAAAGCAAGATTTTCATTATAAGATTCATACAATACTGCAGTCAAAAATTCCCCCTCTATTGGAATTACCCTGATGTCAGGAATGCTACAATAATACTTTTTTAATTCTTTTGTCAGCATTTCCTTCTGCCCTTTTGTTGACACGATCATAAAGTCAAGCGCCTCAGAATACTGAAACCAATAATAATAGTCTTTATCCTCCGCAAAATCATATTTAGCTGGAGCCATAGCCACAATACTAGCTCTCTTCCCAAATTCAAATATAGCTTGTATAAATTTATTCGGTACAGAATAATCCAAAAGGACAGTATCCTGCTCCAATAAATCCAGTCTTTTTATAAATTCCGTAACAAATTGTAATCTCTTATAGACTTTGCCATCTGGAAATAAAAACGTCTCTTCTTCGCCTTCAAAAACCTGATCATACGCCACAGAAGCATCACTATTATAAAACGTACGTCTTACAAGCTTCGCATAACAGCCATTTTTTGAAATGGCTGTTATATACGAATTACTATAAATGATCCGGTCTGTATAAACCTCCATACGAATAAGCGAGCGGTCTCGGAAACTCTTTAAAGCCCATATTTCCGCTCTTTTTCTGTTTTTCTTTTTTATCTCTTCCTCCAAACCTCGGAGAAAATATTTTAATAA